>CAZASZ010000027.1:5615-24867 GCA_964487925.1 uncultured Gammaproteobacteria bacterium | reverse complement strand
CGAGTTGCGACCCATAATGCAAAGGCATTTCCCAACCCGCAAAATCCACCATACGCCCGCCGAGGGCGGTGTGTTGTTTATAAAGCGGCGTACGTTTCGACATAAACTATCATCTCTTACCTGTTAATAAATATAACTATTCAGAGGGGTTGCCGTTAATCCCCTGCCACACAATGCGCTAAATATAACCTTGACCGCGGCCCTACACCAAGCAAAACAATTTAGGCTCTAGTGAGCCTCTTCCCAATTGGCGCCGATCCCAACCTCCACCTCAAGCGGCACGGTCAGCATCACGGCCTGCTCCATCTCCTGTTTCAACACTGGCACTACGCGATCAAGGGCTGACTCGCGAACTTCGAAGACCAGCTCATCATGCACCTGCATGACCATCACGACTTCATCGTCACCCGACTCACAAATCCAGTCATGACAGCGGATCATGGCCTTCTTGATGATATCGGCAGCGGTTCCCTGCATGGGTGCGTTGATCGCGGCCCGTTCAGCGTACTCCCGGCGCTGTCGATTGCGGGAATGGATCTCATCAAGGTACAGGCGGCGACCGAAAACGGTCTCGACGTACCCGTTATCGCGGGCCGACACACGAGTGTCTTCCATAAACGCCGTTACCTTCGGATAGCGTGCGAAATAGCGATCCATATATTGCTGAGCCGAGTAACGATCCACGCCAAGCTGCTTGGCAAGCCCGAAGGCCGACATGCCATAGATCAACCCAAAGTTGATGACCTTGGCGCAGCGCCGCTGATCAGATGTAATACCCTCCGGCGGCACGGCAAAGATCTCGGCGGCGGTCGCCCGATGAATATCGGCGCCTTCGCTAAAGGCCTCAACCAGGGCCGGATCCCCGGACAGGTGAGCAAGGATCCGCAATTCGATCTGCGAATAATCAGCCGCCATAATACGGCAATCTGGGGGGGCGATGAAGGCCTGTCGAATTCGACGACCCTCGCGAGTCCGCACCGGGATGTTCTGAAGGTTAGGCTGACTTGACGACAACCGCCCTGTTGCAGCCACCGCCTGATGGTAGGAGGTATGGATTCGCCCGCTCCTTGGATCAACCTGCTCTGGGAGCCGGTCGGTATAGGTTGTTTTGAGCTTGTTCAGTGATCGATGCTCAAGGATCAACCGCGGTAACGGATAGTCATCGGCGAGTTCGGCCAGGACCGATTCAGCAGTGGACGGTTGCCCTTTGGGTGTTTTCTTGATGACCGGGATCCCCATGCGCTCGAACAGGATCTCCTGGATCTGCCGCGGTGAGGCAAGATTGAAGGGTGCGCCAGCCATATCGGCGCATTCCACCTCGATCTCCGCCAACCGTGTCGAAAGCTCTGTGCTCTGTTGTAGCAACAGGTCGCAATCGACCAACACGCCATGCCGCTCCATTTCGCCCAAAATCGGGATCAGCGGCGCCTCGATCTCCTCGTATACCTGCATCAGGCGAGGCGTATCCCGAAGCTGCGGCCAGAGCGTTTCGTGCAGTCGAAGCGTGACATCGGCGTCCTCTGCCGCATAGGCCGTGGCCACATCTACAGCAACATCGTCGAATGTCTTCTGTTTGGCGCCCTTGCCGGCGACCGCCTCGAAGGTAATCGTCTGCAGCCCGAGATAGCGCTTGGCCAGGGAATCCATATCGTGATTTCCGGAGGCGCTCTTCAATACGTAAGACTCCAGCATGGTATCGAGATATCTGCCAGCCACACCAATCCCATAGTTCTGCAGAACGCAGCGATCATATTTGATGTTTTGACCGACCTTGGCGATCGAAGCATCCTCAAGCAGGGGCTTTAGCCTTTCCAGAACGTAGGTGCGATCAAGCTGTTTCGGGACATCGAGACCTTGATGTGCAAGTGGGATATAACACGCAGCCCCCGATTCTACGGCCAGGGAGATACCGACGAGCCGGGCCCGTCGACAGTCGAGACTGGTGGTCTCCGTATCGAAAGCGAACCGCTCGCAACCGGCCAGCAGCTCCAACCAGCGCTCAAGCCCGAACTCGTCAAGCACAGCCTCATAATCGCCACCGGCCCCCACTCCCTGCCCCTGATCGTTGCTCTGATCGGCGGCTGAATCGGTATCGGGATTTAATCCTGTATTGGTATTGGGGGAATCGAGCTCCCCCAGCCAACGCCGAAACCCTAAATCAGCATACATACGCCTAAGCGCGTCTCGGTCGACAGGGTTCGGAGTCAGATCGTTCAACTGCGGCAGGTGATCGTGCAGATGGCAATCGATGGTCGTCAATTGCCGTGACAGTGGCAATTGATCAAGCACATCACGCAGGCGTTCCCCCACCTTGCCCTTGATCTCGGGGGCCGCTGCAATCAAGGCATCCAGGTCGCCGAACTGTTGCAGCCATTTCGCTGCAGTCTTGGGCCCTACGCCAGGCACGCCGGGAATGTTGTCCGAGGTATCCCCCATCAACGCCAGCAGGTCAGCGATCCGCTCGGGGGGCACCCCAAACTTCGCCTCAACAGCCTCTGGTGTTAAACGCTCCCCCGACATCGTATTGATCAGTGTCACGTGTTGATTGACGAGCTGAGCCATGTCCTTGTCGCCGGTGGAGACCAGTGTCGACATCCCGGCCTCACTCGCCATGCCCGCCAGGGTGCCGATCACGTCATCGGCCTCCACATCATCGATAACAAGACGCGGCAGACCCATAGCGTCGATGAGGGCGTGCAGCGGTTCGATCTGCTGGCGCAGATCATCGGGCATGGGAGGGCGATGGGATTTGTATTCCGGATACATCCGATGCCGAAAGGTCTTGCCCTTGGCGTCAAAGACCACCGCCAGGTATGGGCTCGGATATTCGCGCATAAGGCTACGCAACATGTTGATGACCCCGTAGACGGCACCCGTAGGCTGCCCAGCCTCATTCGACAAGTCATTCATGACGTGAAAAGCCCGATAGAGATAGGACGACCCGTCCACGAGCACGAGTTGCGGACATTCGGCCTTGTCTGTTGTCTTATCGGTCATCGACGCGGTAAAACCGGCGTCGGCAGGCGATGCGCCATGCTCATCGAAACATCACGAATGGAGTGTATTTTGCATAGACAGTGAGACAACGACAATTTCCTGACATTAGGGACCCGACAACAATATGAATGACCTAGAAAAGTCCAAACACCCCAGCTTTCAGCCTGTGGATGACACTATCCTGACCCGGGAATCCTGGAAGATTTTTCAGATTATGGCCGAATTCGTCGAAGGTTTCGAGCGCCTCGCGCGAATCAAGCCCTCCGTCAGCGTATTCGGGTCGGCCAGGACAGACCCAGATCATCCGCACTACCAACTCGCAGAGGACATCGCCCGTCGACTTTCAAACTCCGGCTTCAGCGTCGTCAGTGGCGGCGGCCCCGGCATCATGGAAGCCGTGAACAAAGGCGCATTCGCCGGTAAATCGCCGAGCATCGGGTTGAACATTCAGTTACCTCAAGAACAGGCGGCCAACGATTATCAAGATATCTCGCTGCGCTTCCGTCACTTCTTCTCGCGCAAGGTCATGTTCGTCAAGTACGCATCCGCCTATGTGGTCCTGCCCGGGGGCTTCGGAACGCTCGATGAAATGGCCGAGATCCTGACGCTGGTCCAGACCGGTCGGACACGTCGAATCCCAATCATTCTGGTAGACTCGGAATTCTGGGAGGGACTCCTTGACTGGTTTTCGGGTACACTTATTCCGCACGGCGTCATTGATGAAGACGACCTAAATCTGATGCAAATCCTTAATGACCCGCAGGAGGTCGTGGATGCAATCTTTCGATATTATGAACAGCGCAGCTTCGAACCTTCCGCGGAGGAAAAGGAACGGCTGCTCGATCTGTAAGCTCGTTTACGTTCTGCTATGGCTGCTGGCTTGTTCAGGACCAGTCCTGGCCGCGTCAAACACCGACAAGACACCATCTAACAATATCAAGATCATCGGCCGTGACGACGGCCGTATCGAAGAATACCGAATAGCGGGACGGATCTACATGATCAAGATCACGCCACACTACGGCATCCCCTATTACCTGATTGACAGCAATGGTGACGGCGATATGGATACCCGCAAGACCGAAGTCGACGAGCATCTCATGATCCCGAGTTGGACTCTGCTACGCTGGAAATAAGGCTTGGACTGCGAAACACCCATAACGATACCCTTGAGACCGTCATGCTGAAACTCCCGCTCAATCTCGCAAACCTGCCTTCGGCGACACAGGACAGAATCCTCACCGCCGTCAATCTGACTATAATTGCCCTGTTTTGCTATCAACTAGCGCTCATCACTTGGCGCATGACACCTCGACCGGATCTCCCCAGCGCACCCTCGGCGCTGTTTTCCGAACAACCGGGCAGCGATACAACTGTGCCCCAGCCTGCATCCAGCTGGGACATCGCAAAATGGCATCTCTTTGGAAAAGCCCCCGCGCCCGGCGCTATAGCGCCACCGGCGCCAGTGGCGCTTCCAGAGACTCGGCTCAACCTTGTCCTTCGAGGACTTGTCTCGGCGAGCACACCGCTGGGGGGCGGCGCCATCATCTCCGCGGATAATCGCACGGAAAATTATTATGTCGCAGGCGCGGCTTTGCCCGGCGGCGCGATCCTCGAGTCAATCCATGAAGACCATGTAGTCATCAAGCGGGGACAAACAAGGGAGTCGCTGAGTCTGCCCAAAGACCAATTGAATCCCGGCGGCAGGATCAATACCGCAGCCCTGTCCCGCAATCTGCCAACAGGTGCTGGCCTGCCAATGCGGCAGCTCAGAAATCAGTTGCTGCAAAACCCGCAGACCTTTGCCGACTTCATCAGCATTCGGCCACATACGGAACGTGGTCGATTCACTGGGTACTCGCTGGCGCCTGGGCGCAACCCGGCCCTGTTTTCGGGGACCGGACTTAAGCCCGGCGATATCGTGACGTCAATCAACGGGATTTTGCTCGATCGTCCGGACAAGGCGCTCAACGCGCTACGCGACCTAAGCGACGCAAGAGAGGCCCGTCTTACCATCAAACGGAACAATCAAATCCAGAGCATCGTGCTCGATTTCAGCCGTTAATCCCGTCGCAGTCACCGGATAATGACGCCTTGGTGCGCGTTCAGCTTGCCACAAGCCCCCCGATTTGATCCAATAGGTGCCTTGGTTTGGACCGCCGCCTCCGCCAAGGGCCTTACAGGAAGCCCCGGAGAGGTATTAGTCTCGCGCTAAACCTGCTTCGCCGTCGTGCACTCCCGCACCGCGCGACGCAAAAGGCTGCACCAACAGGCCATCCATACACAATATGATAAGGAGAAGATGATGTCTGCCAAACACCCAATTATTGCCGTAACCGGCTCATCAGGTGCGGGTACCACTACCGTCAAGAACGCCTTCGAGCACCTGTTTCGACGCGAGGGGATCAGCGTTGCCGTGGTCGAAGGTGACGCCTTCCATCGCTATGACCGTGCCGGCATGAAGGTCGCCATGGCTGCATCGCTGGAGAACGGCATCAACCTGAGCCACTTCGGCCCGGACGCCAACATCTTCGACAAGCTGGAGGAGCTATTCGGCGCCTATGCCAAGACCGGCAGCGGCAAGACTCGCAAATACCTGCACGATAAGGAAGAAGCCGCGCCCTACAACCAAGAGCCCGGCACATTCACGCCCTGGGAGGACCTCCCGAGCAATACCGATCTGCTGTTTTACGAGGGCCTGCACGGCGGCGTTGTTAATGAGGACGTAAATATCGCACAGTGGGTCGATCTACTCATCGGTGTCGTACCGATCGTCAATCTGGAGTGGATCCAAAAGATCCATCGTGACACGGCGCAGCGCGGTTATTCCGCCGAGGCCGTTACAGACACGATCCTGCGTCGCATGCCGGACTACGTCCAGACGATCACGCCGCAGTTCTCGCGCTCAGACATCAACTTCCAGCGCGTAGCTGTCGTCGACACGTCCAACCCTTTTATCGCCAGGGACATCCCAACCCCTGATGAGAGCCTCACAGTCATCCGCTTCCGCAATCCGGATTCGGTTGACTTCCCGTACTACTTGCAGATGCTGCAAGACTCATGGATGTCTCGTCCGAACACACTGGTCGTCCCGGGCGGCAAAATGGGGCTCGCGATGGAGATCATCCTTCGCCCTATTGTCCATGACATCATCGCTAAGAAGGGCTGAGGACAAACTCTAGCCACATACCCGGGGGTCGCGCTGGTCAGCGGCCCCCGGTTTTGGCGATCTCACGATCGTCACTATCGCAACACCCTGTCAGCGCCACTCTATATGTCTAATCCCTACCTTTATAAGATCACCTTCTACAATCAGGGCAAGGTCTACGAGATCTATGCCAAGGATGTCTATCAAGGCAGCCTTTACGGTTTTATCGAGGTTGAGGAAATCGTCTTCGGTGAACGTAATTCAGTCGTAGTCGACCCAGCCGAGGAACGCCTAAAAACTGAATTCAGCGATGTCACCCGGACCTATATCCCGATGCATACCATCATCCGCATTGATGAGGTTCGCAAACAGGGTAAGTCGAAGATCACCAAAATCTCCGACAAAGGCGGCAATGTGGCGCCCTTTCCGGTCCCGATCTACACCCCTAGCGGCGGCGATAACATAGATTAGTGGCGCTCGACGGTATCCGATGAGACACCGATGCTGCGCGCACACCGAAAACCCAGGTCATTGAAGCGTGAATTGGGTCTGAGATTGAACCGGTAGCCACCTCTATAGAACTGGCTCAGGACATAATGCCCAAGCCCGCCCCAGCCACCACCGCGGGCAACCTTGTACTGCTCGCCAAAGTTCGAGGTTTTATAGTTCCCGCCCGGATAGGCGCGATACCAATCGTCGACCCACTCCATGACGTTACCGGCCATATCTTCTACCCCATAGGGCGAGCGCCCCTGGGGAAATGAACCCACCGGCATGACACCCGGCTCGCGCTCGGTATTCGCACCGACATTGGCCTTGTCCTCGGCCCATATATTCCCCCATGGATAGGTCCGTCCATCGCTGCCCCGAGCCGCCTTCTCCCACTCCACCTCCGTGGGCAACCGCTGCCCGGCGGCACGGCAATAGGCGTCGGCATCATGCCAACTGACACCGGTCACGGGCATATGGTCGGCTTCGTGGCGCTTCCGGGATATCGCATCCAACAGTGGGTCCCGCGCCATCTCGCGCGTATCCAGGTCGATCCTAAAGACCTCCGAGGCCAGACCGCGCAAGGTCGGTAGGTCGGCCTTTTCAAGTATCGGGCGTTCCAACGCATAGCCATTCCCGCGCCAATCCGCAGGTAACCAGTAGTTTTTAGACTTCACGAACCGCAAATACTCGGCATTCGTAACCTCATAACGATCGATCGAAAAGGCCGCAACCTGCACCGTGTGACGGGGATGCTCGTCCTTATAGATGGGTTTTGTAAAGCCGTAATCCTTGGTTTCCTCACCATCATCGACCTCATCACTGCCGATGATCGCCGGTCCTGCAGGGATCACAATCATGTCGCTCATCGACTGGGGCTCGGCGGCTTGGCCGATAGATAAGGGAGAAAGGGCCATCAGGCTCAAAATAATTATACGAATCGCCGTCTTCAATGCTTGTTATCCCCTTGCTTTGGTTTCGACCGCTCCGCCTCCGCGCCGATTTCGTCTCGCGCACAGCGAAACCCAAAGCTCGAATTGCGGACGTGTGGATTGAAAAAACTCCGGTTATAGACCGGTGCCGAGATGCCACATTTATAAAATGAACAGTCCCACCAAGAGCCCCCTTTGAGGACCTTATAGATCTGACCGTAATTCTCTGAGGGCTGTTTATTACCCGGGTGCGGCATATACCAGGATTCAGTCCATTCCCAGACGTTACCCGACATATCTTCAAGGCCATACGGACTCACGCCGGAGGGAAAGGCGCCAATAGGGGAAGTGTCGCCCTGACGCTTCAGGGCGGCCCAACGCACCGGGGTATTCGCCCTGGAGATATCGAAATCGTTGCCCCAGGGATAGGTCCGTCCATCCGTACCGCGACCCGCCTTTTCCCACTCCTCCTCTGTCGGCAGACGTTTGCCGGCCGATGCGCAGTAATCACGGGCATCGTACCAGGAGACAAAGGTGACTGGATGATCGACCTTACCCTCTGGGTAGGTCCGATTCCGAAAATGACTGGGTGAACGATGACCGGTCGCGTCAATGAACGCCTTGTACTGCAAATTGGTGACCTCATAGCGATCAATCCAATAGGCCTTGACGGTCTCAATGTACTCAGGGCTCTCATCGGCAAGCCGTGCGTTGCTGCCCATCACAAAGGATCCTTCCGGGATATGCACCATCTCACCGGGTTTCAAACCGAATCTGGATTCCTTGTAGAGGGTCGGGCCGTGCATTCCGGCATCGCTGAGGTCGTCGGACGCTGCGGCCTGCGTATCGGTCAAGGCAGCCGTCTGCTTGCTAGTCGGAGTCCTTCCCTCATGACAGCGTTGACAGTAAGCGGTCTGCCCCGGGTCCGGCAGCGCTTTGTCACCTGTATGGCAACTACCGCAATCGCCCTGTGTTCCCCCATGATGACGTTCGGAAGTTGGCGCGCCCATACCCTCGCTCCGCTCGCCGGCCCAAACCGGTGATACGAATGGATTCATGACCAAAGCGAGGAGGACATACGCTGTTATGCTAAATTGGTGTGGCAACAGATGAAAAATGCTCATATTATCTTTATCTAAGATATTAAGAATTTGAATGTGGGCAGCGCCCTATTGGAACGATCGACCATGATACAGCAAATTACCGTAACAACCGGCACCCGAGGGCTCCACGAGATTACCGACACGCTCGCTGCCAGCCTAATGGCATCCAGCACCCAATCGGGTGTCGAATCGGGTATCTGTACAGTATTCATCCCGCACACCTCGGCAAGCTTGCTAATCCAGGAAAACGCGGACCTCAACGCTCGGTGCGACCTCGAAAACTGGATGCATCATCTGGTACCGGAAAATGATCCTATGTACACTCATACTCAGGAAGGACCGGACGATATGCCGTCGCATATCAAGTCCATGCTGACCGCCACGACCCTGACCATTCCGTTCATCGACGGGCGACTGGCCCTCGGGACCTGGCAAGGTGTCTTTCTCTGGGAACACCGGACGGGTATCGACCGCCGGCAATTGCTGATTCATATTGGTGCATAACGAAATACCGTCATGCGTATCTATATGCAGACCATGAACACTGACACGGGCACGGGCACGGGACGATTCTGCCAACTGTTGTTACACCCTGACCTCTTGGGTGGCTGGACCGTCATGCGAGAGACCGGGCGCCAAGGCGCCAAAGGGCGCACACGAGAGGAACACCATACCGACTTTACCGAGGCCACCGAGTCACTCTATCAATGGCGGGACAAGCTCATCAATGATGGCTTCAAAGTGGTCTTCGTTCAAGGCGAAGAAAACCCAGGCTCATAAAATAAGGGAATCGCGTCATACCATGCACTCAGGGCAGAAAAACGGTTCATCGAATCATCAGGACAACCCCTTCGCGGAACGCGTTGACGACCTCACCTATCATTCCGAAGCCATTCGTGAAAAACGGCTCAACCTGATCCTGCATCTGGCATCCTATTCCGCTGTTCTGCTCATTCAGGGCGAAGAGGGCAGCGGCAAGACCACCTTCATGAATCGCCTGAGAGAAAGAGCCCAATCCAACTGGGTGGTTTGCCGAATCAATGGCGGTCCCGGCTTCGATAGGTCGATGCTCTATCACGCCCTCTTCCGGGTCTTCACGTCTGGGATACCGCTTGAAGACGGAGACCACCCGGATGAATCGCTGGCCCTGTTGATGAGGGAGCTGGCTGCCTTACGTCATGAGCATCGCATTCCTGTTCTGATCATCGACGATGCCGACCATCTGCCGGATACGGCACTGGAGACGCTTGACGAATTACTCGTCATGGATGGTGGTGACGAGGACCTCCTGTCCATCATCCTTTCCGCCGAACCGGGATTTGAGGCCAGGCTGGTGGAATCCTCGTTGCAGACCTTCAAAAACCGAATCAGCCATGTATTCGACTTGCCCGCATTCAATCAACAGGACACCTCGGAATACATCCATTTGCGCCTCAGTGCGGCCGGCATAGAGGAAGGTAATCCGTTCACGCCGTCGGCGATGCATTTGATTCATACCTCGTCGCGGGGCATTCCTGGCCGCATAAACACCCTTGCTCAACAAATTCTCGCCAAGGAAAAGAAGCCCCAACGCCATGACGAAGCACCAAAAACGATCACGCCCGCCCCGGTAAAGGTCGAGGCTAGGGTCATCAAGGCCAATCCGAAACGCTCCCGAAATTGGGGCAAGATCGCCCTGGGCGCCGTCCTGATTCCACTGCTCGGACTGTTGTTCTTTCAAGATTCCATCAACCGCTGGTTGGAACAAACCCCGGCGCCCAAAACCGCCTCCAGCCCGTCACTAATGCCCGCTAAGCCCGCTGAAATAGCTGCCGCGCCGCCGCAACCCGCACCACAAGATTCCATCAATCGCCGGTTGGAACAAACCCCGGCGCCCAAAACCGCCTCCAGCCCGTCACTAATGCCCGCTAAGCCCGCTGAAATAGCTGCCGCGCCGCCGCAACCCGCACCAATTGAGCATAATTTGCCACCCGCACATCCACTTGCGAAGCCAGAGTATGCCGCCGAAACCAACACTGCGGCCCCGCAGTCCAGCGAACCGATCGAGACCAGCACAAATTCAGAACCCCCAGCGGTAAAGCGTGAACCACCTGTGACCATCACGACGACCCGGCCTCCAAGCACTGCGCCCACAGCCGCTCCTACCCAGACTGAGACTCCTCCAACTGCGATTGCGATCGTTGAGCGCGATACGGAAGTAGCACCGGTCTCCAGCGACGCCGCAACGGCTATGCAAGCCAATGATCAAGCATTGTTGGAGGCGCCCCCGGCCGTGAACAGTGACGAGCGGTGGCTGATGTCCCGACAAGAGGGACACTACACTCTGCAGCTATTGGTCATGTCGCCCGAAGGCGCCAAACGCTTCGTGACCCGTCAATCGCTGGGTGGCGAGCTTCACTCCTTTGCACGCCCCCGAAACGGCAAAAAGCTCATCGTGCTAATTTACGGCGATTACGCAACCAAGGCAGAGGCACGCGCGGCGTCCAAGACACTTACGACCCAAATCAAGACGTTGAAACCTTGGATACGCAGTATGGCCTCGGTTAAGAACGACTTTCGCTCTTAGCGCCGCCGGCGGAGAACCCGCTGTTCTTTATGGCCATTCAAACGTATATCGATCGGCTTCTGTCTGATCGATCGCAATAGACCTTCCGCCCGCCGGAGCACCGGCTTAATGAGTCCTGAAAACGGACCCCGACCTTAAGTTCCATAGCAACTATGTCGACTTAGAGATGTCATACAAATGGCACTTAACGTGGGTAATTTGGCGACTACAGCTAGGCCGAGATCAATCCCGTACTGATATATAGCCACTTTCTCTACATAACTCCAGGGTGGCATAAGTCATGCATATCCTGAATGTGACCAGTGTTCTTCCGTCTACCAGCCGAGGAAGCCAACATGACGATTTTTGACCAATTTCAAACCCGATATAAGGAAACACAAGAAGAAGAACTTTCGCTCGAGGACTATCTCGCGCTTTGTCGTGAAGAGCCTATGACCTATGCCTCGGCCGCCGAGCGCCTGTTGGAAGCGATCGGCGAACCGGAATTTGTTGACACCCGAGAGGATCCGCGCCTAAGCCGCCTATTCGCGAACAAGGTCATCAAGGTCTACCCTGCCTTCAGGGAGTTTTATGGCATGGAGGACACCATAGAACAGATCGTATCGTTCTTCAGACACGCTGCGCAGGGTCTCGAGGAGCGCAAGCAGGTCTTGTATCTGCTCGGCCCCGTCGGCGGCGGCAAATCATCGCTCGCGGAAAAGCTCAAATCATTGATGGAGAAGATCCCGTTTTACGCGATCAAGGGCTCGCCGATCAACGAGTCCCCGCTGGGACTGTTCTCCCCCGCCGAAGATGCGAAGATCCTCGAGGAGGATTATGGCGTCCCGCATCGCTATTTGCATGGCATCATGTCGCCATGGGCCATCAAGCGCATGCATGAATTCAATGGCGATGTATCCAAGTTCCGGGTCGTCAAACGTACGCCCTCGGTCCTTGAGCAAATCGCGATCTCCAAGACCGAGCCGGGCGACGAGAATAATCAGGATATCTCCTCGCTGGTCGGCAAGGTCGATATTCGCAAACTCGAACAATTCTCCCAGGACGATACCGACGCCTATTCCTATTCAGGCGGCCTTTGTCTCGCTAACCAGGGGCTGCTCGAGTTCGTTGAGATGTTCAAGGCCCCAATCAAGGTCCTGCATCCGCTATTGACGGCGACTCAGGAAGGCAACTACATGGGGACCGAGGGCCTGTCTGCGATCCCCTTCGATGGCATTATCCTGGCCCACTCAAATGAGTCGGAGTGGCTGACCTTCAAGAATAACCGCAACAATGAGGCCTTCCTGGATCGTATCTATATCGTCAAGGTCCCCTACTGCCTGCGCGTCTCCGAAGAGGAAAAGATCTACAACAAGCTGATCGACAACAGTTCCCTGGCCGACAGCCCATGCGCACCGGGAACGCTGAACATGATGGCTCAGTTCGCCGTGCTTTCCCGAGTCAAGGAGCCGGAGAATTCCAACATCTTCTCCAAGGTGCGGGTCTATGATGGCGAAAATCTCAAGGACGTTGACCCTAAAGCCAAGTCCCTACAGGAGTATCGCGACTACGCCGGAGTTGACGAAGGCATGACAGGTCTCTCGACTCGTTTTGCCTTCAAGATCCTGTCCCGCGTATTCAACTTCGATCATCAGGAGGTCGCGGCCAATCCAGTTCACCTGATGTACGTGCTTGAACAACAAATCTCGCAAGAACAGTTTCCCCCGGAAATGGAAGAGCAATATCTTGGTTATATCAAGGGCTTCTTGGCACCCCGTTACATCGAATTCATCGGCAAGGAGATCCAAACAGCCTATCTGGAATCCTATTCCGAATACGGCCAGAACATCTTCGATCGTTACGTGGTTTACGCCGATTACTGGATTCAAGATGAGGAATACCGCGACCCGGACACTGGCGAGAGCTTCGACCGATCCTCTCTGAACGAGGAACTTGAGAAGATAGAAAAACCGGCCGGTATTAGCAACCCGAAGGATTTTCGGAACGAGGTCGTCAACTTCGTCCTGCGCGCCCGAGCCCGCAACGATGGCAAAAACCCGGCCTGGATGAGCTACGAAAAGCTACGCGAGGTCATCGAAAAGAAGATGTTCTCGAGTACCGAGGATCTGCTGCCCGTGATTTCCTTCAACGCCAAGTCCTCGCAGGAGGATCAGCAAAAGCACGATAACTTCGTGAAACGCATGACGGATAAGGGGTATACCGAAAAGCAGGTTCGTTTGCTCTGCGAATGGTATCTGCGCGTGCGCAAGTCATCATAATCAAAGCTATTTGCTGGAACCAACACCATGCAAATCATTGATAGACGACTCAACGGCAAGAACAAAAGCGCAGTCAACCGGCAGCGCTTCATTCGCCGTTATCGCGAACAGATCAAGCAGGCCGTTGGGCGTACGATCAACGAACGTAGCATCAGCGATATCGATTCGGGCGAGAAGATCAACATCCCCCGCCGGGATGTCCACGAGCCCTCTTTTCACCACGGCCAGGGGGGGGTTCGTGAGACCGTTCTGCCCGGCAATCGCGAATTTATCAGTGGCGATAAGTTGCGCCGCCCAGAGGGTGGCCAAAGTGGAGAAGGCGGCGGACAAGCCAGCGATCAAGGCGAGGGGGAAGACGAATTCGTTTTTCAGCTCTCCAGAGAAGAATTCCTTGAATTCTTTTTTGAGGACCTGGCGCTGCCCGATATGATCAAGACCCAGCTCGCACAGGTCACGGAACATCGCCGCGTCCGCGCCGGCTATACTCATCAGGGCGTCCCGACCAACATCAACGTCGTTCGATCCATGCAGGGGGCGCTGGCTCGCCGGATTGCCATTGGCGGGCCGCATAGGCGCAAACTCAAAGAGGCCAGGGAAGCCCTTGCCGCTATCATTGCGGACAGCGATCTTTCCGAAGACACGCGCAAGAAACGCGTGGCAGCGCTTGAGGCAGAGATTGAACACCTAGAGGCACGTCTGCGTGCGATCCCGTTTATCGATGACTACGACCTACGCTACAACAGTCGCGTCGATATACCCAAACCAACGGCCAGGGCCGTCATGTTTTGCCTCATGGATGTGTCGGGCTCAATGGATGAACACCGCAAGGAAATCGCCAAGCGTTTCTTCATCCTGCTCTATCTGTTCCTGACCCGCCATTACGAGCACATCGAACTCGTCTTTATCCGCCACCATACAAGCGCGACCGAGGTTGACGAGGACACCTTTTTTCATTCCCGCGAGACCGGCGGCACGATCGTCTCCAGCGCCCTTAAACTCATGCTTGAAATCATCAACGAGCGCTACAGCGACAGCCCTTGGAACATCTATGCGGCCCAAGCCTCCGACGGCGACAATTGGACCGATGATTCCCCGCTCTGCGGCAAGCTCATGACCGACAATATCATGCCGCTACTGCAATACTTCGCCTACGTCGAGATCACGCCTAGCGACCATCAGAGCCTGTGGCACCAGTACACCGAAGTCGGTGCAGTCCACGGCCATTTCGCGCAACAAAGCATCGCCGGCGTTGAAGACATCTATCCGGTCTTTCGCAAACTCTTCAAGAAGGAAACGGCGTGAGCGTGGACTACATCTCGGAAAGTTCGGAATGGACCTTCGAGCTCATCCAACGCTACAACCTGGAGATCGGCCAGGTCGCCGAAGAGTACCGTCTTGATACCTATCCGCGCCAAATCGAGATCATCAGCGCCGAACAGATGATGGATGCCTATGCCACCGTGGGTATGCCGATCGGTTACCACCACTGGTCCTTCGGCAAGAAATTCCTGCAGGTCGAACAGAACTACCGTCGTGGTCAGATGGGCTTGGCTTACGAGATCGTGATCAATTCAAACCCCTGTATTGCTTATCTCATGGAGGAAAATTCCATGATGATGCAAGCGCTCGTCATCGCGCACGCGGCCTATGGTCATAACTCTTTCTTCAAGGGCAACTACCTGTTCCGCGCCTGGACCAATGCCGACTCCATTATTGATTACCTGCTGTTCGCCAGGCGCTACATCAGCGACTGCGAGGAGCACTATGGTGAGGCGGCCGTCGAGCTGGTTCTCGACTCCTGTCATACGCTCATGAACTTCGGGGTTGACCGTTATCAGCACCCGCCTCAGCTCTCGGCACGCAAGGAACGCGCCCGCCAGCAGGAGCGCGAGGCCTACATGCAGACTCAGATCAACGATCTCTGGCGCACCATTCCGCGCAAGGCCACGGACGCGTCACCACCCAACCGGGTCAACTATCCGGCGGAGCCCCAAGAGAACATCCTCTACTTCATAGAAAAGAATGCCCCGCTTCTGAAACCCTGGGAGCGCGAAATCGTCCGGATCGTGCGCAAGATCGCGCAATACTTCTATCCCCAACGCCAGACGCAGGTCATGAACGAGGGCTGGGCGACCTTTTGGCACTACACCTTACTCAATACCCTGTACGATCGGGGAAAGGTCACAGACGGCTTTATGCTCGAGTTCCTGCACTCACATAGCGGCGTGATTTATCAACCCCCGTTCGATCACCGCTACTACAGTGGCATAAATCCTTATACGCTCGGCTTCGCGATGATGACGGACCTGCGCCGCGCCTGTGAACACCCCACCGACGAGGACCGCTACTGGTTTCCGGATATTGCCGGCAGCGATTGGTTGGAGACCCTGGATTATGCCATGCGCAACTTTCGGGACGAGAGCTTTATCTCGCAATTCCTATCCCCCAAGCTGATTAGGGACTTGAAGCTCTTCTCGGTCCTAGATGATGACCGCAAGAACCGCCTCGAGGTCACCGCAATCCATGACGAAGGCGGCTACCGGCATATTCGCAAGGCCTTGTCGGACCATTACAATTTGAGCCACAATGAACCTAATATTCAGATCGTTCGCGTTGATATCGAGGGAGATCGCTCATTAACGCTACACCACCATCAGAGCCAGCGTCGCCCCTTGCACCGTAGCGCCGACGAAGTACTGAAACATACAGCCCGCCTGTGGGGCTTCGACGTCCGTATGGAGACAGTCGACGAGTCCGGCAAGGTCATCAATACCAGAGAGTGCTCTCTCGAAAATTGAACGCGGCGGCCCCATTTCACCAACATTCCCGTTGCTAACCTAGAGGATATCAATGAGCCTCATCGACACCATGATTCGCTTTACCCGCATTGACGGGATTCTTGATGAATGTCTCGCCGACAGCAGTCGGGAAGACCTCATTAATTGCATCAAGTTTCTTGCCATTGAGCTGGCCCAGCATCAAAACCAACATGGGCCGTTGACCAGTCAGGATCTGCGGCAATTGCTGGTCTCGGACCAGCATTCAGCGCAGACCCTTACCGATGGGCTAATGCAAAGCGCCACCGCGCTAGCTCAGGTTACGGGACGCCACGAGGTACTGAACCGGCTCCGCCACGACCTGCATCTGGTCGGCCCTGACGAAGACGTTCTCAAGGAGATGCAACCCAGATCGCAAAGCGAACGTCTTTTTTACCATGAAACCGAGAATCAGGGCCGCAGCGGCTGGTATTTTTCAGTACGCGGCGGACGCATCTACGGCCCATTCTCCGGTGAGGCGGATGCCCGAACAATGCTTGAAGGGATGATCGTCCATTTCCGCGAATCGGGAGACACTGGCGGACGCTGACGGGCCCAATTCACAGGATATAACGGTACTATTCCCGTTATTCGCTATTTGCGACCGACCACACACATCCCCCCCATAAAGCCGGTTATATTGTAGTCAACCTGTTGAATTAAGGGGTTCATGCGCGCAATCGCAGCGCCCCGGGATGCAAAAATGGCCGGACTCACACACGAAAAGATCCCAATAAATGCCCTATTGCCGGGGATGTATATCTCTCGGTTGGATCGCCCGTGGATCGATACCCCATTCCCGATTCAGGGCTTCCATATTAAGGACGAAAAAGACCTCAAGAATCTGAGGGCCTACTGCCAATACGTCTATATCGATCGGCAGCGTAGCCGTACGACCGTCCGCCTGAGCCCCGCTCCAGCAACACCGAATCCCACGCCCGAGGAGACCGCCAGCGAGATCATCCGGGTCGATCACGTCCGATATACGCGCGGGAAGCCGATGGCAGAAATTGTCGGCCAAGCCTCCATGTATCATCAGGATATTGTCCACACGCTGGATAAATTGGCGGAACAGGTACATGAAGGAAAGGCGCCTGATGTGCGAGCCGCCCGACATACAGCCGTCAAGGTAGTCGAAAATGTCACCACGAATCCCGATGCATTTATCTGGGTTTCCCACCTCAAAGCCAAGGATAGTCACAGCTATGCGCATTCCATAAGGGCAGCGATCTGGGCTATCGTCTTTGGTCGCCACCTGGGCATCAAGAAAGACCCCCTGCAAAATATCGCCTGTGGGATGCTACTCTGCGACATTGGAATGGCCCATATCCCAAAGGAAATACGCGAGAAAACGACTGCTCTGAGCCCCAAGGAACAACGAATCCTGGAATCACACGTCGCCAAGAGTCTTGAGCTGCTGAAGTCGTGCCAAGGACTTGGTCAGGAGGTACTGGAGGTCGTGGCGTCCCACCATGAGCGCCATAACGGTAAGGGTTATCCTCGCGGTCTGCGCGGGGCCCAAATTCCGCTGAACTGTAAGATCGCCGCGCTCGTCGATTTCTACGATGCGCTGACCTGCCCAAGAGTCGCTAAGGCGGCCCGCTCGCCGGCAGATGCCATGGTACAACTGCACAAGATGCGTTTCAAAGAGTTCCAGGGTGAACTCATCGATGAATTCATTCAGGCCATCGGGATCTATCCAACGGGCTCACTGATCGAATTCAAAACCGGTGAAGTGGGGATTATCAGCGAACAGAACGAGGGTTGGCGGCTGCGTCCCAAGGTCGCGTTATTACTCAATCCGCAAAAGAAGGTATTGAGCAAACCACAACCCGTTGACCTACTCAACCCCACCGGGAAGCATCCCACGGAACTCGAGGTCCTGCGCAGCCTACCCGAAGGTAGTTACGGCATAGACCTCATGAAATACAGAACCCGCGGTCTGTCCAGATTCCTGGGATTGGGGAGTTCCTTATTCGCGTGATGGGAACCGCCACCGTCAATTCGAAAAAAACGGCGAGAGGAGAACCCACTCGCCGTTTTTTGTTAGGAGATTAACTGAATATCGATCTTCCCAGCTGGCCGAATTTTAGTCTTCCCAATTGGGGAAATTCGGGATCGAGACCGTATCCTCCTCATAGGTGCCTTCCGTCGCTTTGCGATGGCATGCGGTACAGTTACCGAGGAAACGGACCCCCTTGTTGTTCTTGACCTCACGATCAGACAGCTCGTGGTGCTTGCGCTCGATATAACGGGTCTTTGTGATACGCAGCGGCCGGTTATTCAAGTTAACCGAATTGGCAATCTTTATCGAAACCCGAAAATTCGACTTCTCGGCAGCGTACCGGGTCAAGAAATCGAGCACTTTTTTCCGGTCCGTCTCGTCGAGCTCGGCATTCTCGCCGAAATGATCCTGTAACTGCTCAGCTGACAACAAACGTTGCCAAGAGCCACTCGGCAGCAGGCCCGGCTGATAGGCGAAATGACACTCGCCACAACTCTCCTTGTAGAGCTGACTGCCGACATTCTCCACCCCGTCCTTATGCGAAAAAAAACTAAGGACGCGAGACCCAAAACCACGCTCGTCCCGCTCGTCGCCATCGTTATCGGCCCAGGCAGACACACCGCATATGGTCGCCAGCACACCAAAAATCAAAACCTTTTTCTTAATAGACATGATTATTCCCCATGATTGCTCACTTAAGCTCAACTATTCACACAGGGAATCGCTGCATTTCCCATGAGCCATAGCTCAAAGCCCCTTGAAGTAAGTCAGAAAGTTGCCTTTCTCCTGAGCCGTGCATTCCCTGCCCCATGCCCACTTGCAATTACGTTTGAACCATTTCTTGATCTTCTTCGTCTTGGTAAAGCGCTCCGGATTGACCGAAACGGCCATGGGATCGATGACCTTCCCTGTGCGGGCATGCTTACCCGACTTGGTCA
>CAZASZ010000027.1:4225-5515 GCA_964487925.1 uncultured Gammaproteobacteria bacterium | reverse complement strand
AAACTCACCACTCCAGCTTGATGGCCACCGCCATGCTCACAGCACCGATGATACCGTAGCACGAGTGGCTGCCCGATGAATAATCCGGCGACGTCGGACGATCGGCCACTGCCGCCGCATAGCCCATCGTACCCAGCAATCCCAGCAACATATGTAGATTGTCCGGGTCGGTAAAACCATTTTCCATATTGATATCATCGAAATGGTAAGCAAACCCGGTTGCGACCGCGCCGACACCCAGCGCCGTCGCGCCGTAAGCCAATGCCTGGTGCAAATCTTTTCCCGACGGGGCCTGACCAGTGCTTCCTTCCTCGTCGTCCGGCGCGGTGATGGCAGTCAGACCGGCCAGCAGCAGAGAACCGATACCGAGGTATTTATGGAATTTGTTACTAGTGAGCATGGGCTCGCTCCACGGCTCTTTCTTACCACCGCCACCGGAAACATTCATTTCTGATCCATTCGCGGCGAGCCACAGCGGCAAGGCTTGTTGCGCGGCGCCAGATGACGCTGCTGGTAGCGTCATCTGTAAATCGGCAATGCCTACCTCATCGTGCGCGGCCAGCGCGATGCCAGACCATGCCACTAGAGCCACAAATGCCGGCATCAGAATACGATATCCGTGGAACAGTTTCTTCATTGTTTTGATTCCTACACGTTTCGAGTTGACCAGAGTTTCGATGATCACACCACGACATCCTGTTGTAGCGTCATGCTCTACTGCGGCATGAGCTAGAGAACATCATGACCCATTCCTGACTGAAACGACTTGTAACAAAAATAGTTGGCATTCCTAGGCGTGGATCACCGGTCGCAGTAGACCTATGTAAGGTTCGCAACGCAGGCAAGCCCTTTAGCCGTACAATTCTGTCCACAAATGAATCAGAGGTTCCTCGTTTGCACTTTATCTGAGTAGGACAAACAACGCCATATTTCCTCTTCGGATATTGATGAGCAAACTATCGCTCCTTTTTCTGAATGTAGCCTTAATTTCAGAAAGGTTTTTGACGGGGCGACGATTGACCGAGGTAATGATATCGCCAGGACGCAGACCCGCGCTCGCGGCCGGAGAACGCGCCTCAACCGAAGTTATGACAACCCCCTGGACGTCCTCCTTGGAAAGCTCCGCGCCCTGTTCAATGTCGCTGAACTCGGCCCCGGCCAACCTGGGGTCAAGCTTGCCACCGCCCACCTTGTCGACCACTGGCTCAGCAATCTCCGTAGTAAGCGTCAGGGAGCGACCGTCCCGTTCAATTTCGAGACTGATCTTTTCGCCGACGCGTAGCAGCCCGA
>CAZASZ010000027.1:0-4125 GCA_964487925.1 uncultured Gammaproteobacteria bacterium | reverse complement strand
CTTGGAATAGCGAAGCCAATACCCACGTTGCCGCCACCAGGAGCCAGGATCGCGGTATTGATCCCGACGAGTTCACCCTTGAGATTGACCAAGGCGCCCCCCGAATTTCCCGGGTTGATCGACGCATCGGTCTGAATAAAGTCCTCGTAGCCCTCGATCCCCAGGCCACTCCGGCCCAGCGCACTGACGATCCCCGATGTGGCCGTCTGATTGAGTCCAAATGGATTACCAATCGCAACCACGAAGTCCCCCACGCGAAGTACGGACGAATCGGCGATTTTGACGGCGACAAGGTCGTCCGGCGGGATCTGTATCACCGCAACATCAGCAGCGCGATCGGCGCCAATCAGTTTGGCGTTCAAATGACGGCCATCCTTAAGCGTTACCGTGATCTCGGACGCCTTGTCGACGACATGATTATTGGTCAAGACATATCCTTGTTTGGCATCGATGATAACCCCAGACCCCAAGCTCTGAGTCTCGCGTTGCCTGGGTCGAGACGGCGCGCCAAAGAACCATCGGAAAAAGGGATCCTGGAGCATCGGATTGTCCTGAACGCGTATCTGGCTGCGGGTCGCGATATTGACCACCCCGGGCATCGTCTGGGCCAACATCGGCGCCAAACTCGGCATTGTATTGCCATTGCCATCCGTCTCCGGCAATGCCGCCCACGTAGCCGGCATCACCAACACGAGAATCAGCAGACCGGCGCGAAACCTTGATACAACTTTGGCCATGGTAAGCTCCTTGAAACTGTTGCGGGATATCGTAAACGGGCCCCTTCCTACGGACCCCTCTTTATCGCTGGATAAGATCAGCCCCAGGCAAAAAAGTTCACCGTATACATTACCTTACGAGGCCCATTCCGGGCAGTTTATAGAAAATCTGCAACCACTACATCTTGTGTTATCTATATTTATCGCTAGCCCTTGATATTACTCGACTTTTGGCCGCATAAAATACCCAATAAAACATATATCATATTGTTTTTATTGTATTTTTAATGAATATACACCAATGCTTGACATGCCCTGAAAATGCCTCTAATCTGCCCGGCATACACCACAAGATCTAGTGCCAAGCCCCGCAACACACATTTCATCATAAAATAACGCCGGGAGAAAGAAACAACGATGGAAACCGCACACCTCCACGTCATCGCCAAGAATGCAGCCAATATTCCCTTGCAAGCCGCCTCTCTGGATATCTGGGATAAAAAGTACCGTCTCAAGAGCAAGGCGGGCGAGATCATCGATCAGTCGATCGACGACACCTATCAGCGTGTCGCCCGCGCTCTGGCCGATGTTGAAGCCGATGAAGGCAAGCGCGAGGCCTGGTACGCGGAATTCCTCTGGGCACTGCGCCACGGCGCCATCCCCGCCGGCCGCATCGTCTCGAACGCCGGTGCGCTCGAGCACAAACCCGCCACCTCCACGATCAACTGCACAGTCTCGGGCACGGTCTCCGACTCTATGGACGACATCCTCAACAAGGTCCACGAGGCTGGCCTGACCCTCAAGGCGGGCTGCGGTATCGGCTACGAGTTCTCGACGCTGCGCCCTCGCGGCGGCTATGTCTCCGGCGCCGGGGCCTATACCTCCGGCCCGCTATCCTTCATGGATATCTACGACAAGATGTGCTTTACGGTGTCCTCGGCCGGTGGTCGCCGCGGCGCCCAGATGGGCACCTTTGATATCGGTCACCCGGATGTCCTCGACTTCATCAAGGCCAAGCGCGAATCCGGCCGGCTGCGCCAATTCAACCTGTCGCTGCTGATCACCAAGGAGTTCATGGATGCTGTCAAGGCCGATGGTGAGTGGAAGCTGGCCTTCCCGATCAAGTCCAAGGAGGCCGATACCGTCGACCTCAACGACCCCGAGCAGATCGTCTGGCGCGAGTGGCCGATTCATGGCGATTATCTGAGCAACGAGGCCGGACTGGTGGCCTGCCGCGTCGAACGCAAGATCCGCGCCCGCCGGGTGTGGGACGTCATCATGTCCTCGACCTACGACTTTGCCGAACCCGGTTTCATACTGATCGACAAGATCAACGAAATGAACAACAACTGGTTCTGCGAGGAAATCCGGGCCACCAACCCCTGCGGTGAGCAACCTCTGCCCCCCTATGGTTCCTGCCTGCTGGGCTCCATCAACCTGACCAAGTTCGTGCAAAACCCGTTCACGCCCAAAGCCAGCTTCGACTGGGAAGGGTTCCGCAAGACCGTGGGCATATTCACCCGTATGCTCGACAACGTCGTCGAGATCAACGGCCTGCCGCTCGAACAGCAACGCAACGAGATCATGAACAAGCGCCGTCACGGCATGGGTTACCTCGGTCTGGGTTCCACCGTAACCATGCTGCGCATGAGCTATGGCGACGATGCCTCGCTGGCCTTCACCGATCGCGTCACTCGCGAAATGGCCCTGGTCGGCTGGCAGTCCGCCCTCGACCTAGCCAAGGAAAAGGGCTCGGCACCCATCCTCGACCAAGACTTCACGGTCACCGAAGCCATGCTGCGCAAGCGCCCGGAGATGGCCAAGGATGGCTTCAAGGCCGGCGACACCGTCAAGGGCCGCGTCCTGCACGCCCGTTACAGCCGCTACATGCAACACTTGGCCAGCGTCGCGCCCGAACTCGTCGAACAGCTGGCCGAGACCGGCGCACGCTTCACGCATCACAGCTCGATCGCGCCGACCGGCACGATCTCGCTGTCGCTGGCCAACAACGCCAGCAATGGCATCGAGCCCAGCTTCGCCCACCAGTATTCGCGCAATGTGATCCGCGAAGGCAAAAAGAGCAAGGAAAAGATCGATGTATTCTCCTTCGAGCTGTTAGCCTACCGCAACTACGTCGACCCCGAGGCCACGGCCGGTGAGGACCTGCCCGACTATTTCGTATCGGCCGACGACATCACACCCAAGGCCCATGTCGACGTCCAGGCGGCCGCACAGAGCTGGATCGATTCGTCGATATCCAAGACAGCCAACGTCCCGAGCGATTATCCCTACGAGGACTTCAAGGATATCTACCTCTACGCCTACGAGCAGGGCCTCAAGGGTTGCACGACCTTCCGCTTCAACCCCGAGGCCTTCCAGGGCGTGCTCGTCAAAGAAACCGACCTTGAGAACACCAAATACCGTTTCACGTTGGACGATGGGTCAACCGTCGAGGTCAAAGGCAACGAGGAAATCGAATACGACGGCGAGATCCATACAGCCGCGAATCTCTACGACGCCCTGAAGGAAGGATATTACGGCAAGCATTAACAGGCCGTATGCTGCGAGAAGACTTATAATAGTTACCAATCGATTGCTATAGGAAGAAACACATGTCCATCAAAATCGAAAAGAAGATCATATCCTACGAGGTCGTCAGCGAAGAAGCCGCGAGTGAGGTTCAAGAAACCCCCAAGGCTGCCGTCAAAGCGGAAGACAACATCGTCCACATGCACGAGCGCGTCGAGCGCCCGGACAACCTCCTAGGCTCGACCTATAAGGTTAAGACCCCACTGACCGAGCACGCCCTCTATGTCACGATCAACGACATCGTCCTCAATAGAGGTACGCCCCACGAGTTGCGCCGCCCGTTCGAGGTCTTCATCAACTCCAAGAGCATGGATCACTTCCAGTGGATCGTCGCCCTAACCCGAATCATCTCGGCCGTATTCCGCAAGGGCGGCGACGTAACCTTCCTCGTAGAAGAGCTGCGTTCGGTCTTCGATCCACGCGGCGGCTACTTCAAGAAAGGCGGCAAATTCATGCCTTCGCTGGTCGCCGAGATTGGTGACGTCATCGAACAGCACCTGCGCGAAATCGGCATGATCAAGGACACCGGTCTCGACGAGCACCAGCAGCGCTTCGTCGACGAAAAACGCCGCGAATTCGAAGCCGCAACCGGCCAAGCCGAAACCACCGCAGAGGCCCCCGAAGCCGACAGCGGTATCACCGACGGCGCCACCCTCTGCCCCAAGTGTCACACCAAGGCCATGATTCAAATGGACGGATGTTTGACTTGTTTGAGCTGCGGGGAGTCTAAGTGCGGGTAGGCTGCTTCATGATTTTAGCTGGTAGAGGAGCGTGTGCGTTTGACCATAAGCTGCAAATTTGACAGCAAAAGCTGCAAATA
>CAZASZ010000026.1:0-28930 GCA_964487925.1 uncultured Gammaproteobacteria bacterium | reverse complement strand
GCGCACCTGAATGGGGTTCAGGTGGTCGGAGGTTCAAATCCTCTCGCCCCGACCAATTTTTTCTGGTCAGTAGTCTTAATGTGTCATCCTTGCGGCCTTGGCGCCTATAATTGCCCATGTGTCCTGAACGGCAACACCCGGTAGTCTTCATGGATTGCGTTATCTATAAGGGTCAAAAACAGCCCGACAGTTATCTCTATGTACGCGCTGGGGATGAACCCCTCGCGGGTATCCCTGAATCCTTGATCCGCCTGCTCGGAAGGCTCGAGGAGGTCATGCGCGTCGAACTCCATGCCCAACTCCGTCTTGCCCAGGCGGATGTGATTCGTGTCATGGTGGATCTGGAGGCTCAGGGCTACTATCTGCAGATGCCACCGCGTCACCCCGACGTAGATAAGAAAGGACTGATCAATTGAGTCAAAGTAGCTCAGCCGGTCCCGCTTTGATGCTGTGTTGCGATCTTGACCGAACCGTCATCCCAAACGGCGCGGCCGAGGAATCACCGTCGGCGCGGCCCCTTTTTCGTGAACTGGCCGCCCGCCCCGAGGTCGTTCTGGCCTATGTCTCCGGTCGTCATATTGATCTAATTGATGAGGCCGTCGAGGAATACGGCCTGCCAATACCGAACTTTGCCGTTGGCGATGTTGGGACGACGATCTATGAGCGTGGCGAAGAGGCTTGGGTGTCTGTCACGGATTGGGCGAGCGAGATCGGTGGGGATTGGGGGACGCTGAGGCATGCCGACATCCTGGCACACTTGCTGCCGGTCGAGGGAATCGTTTTGCAGCCGCCGGATCGCCAGAATACCCATAAGTTGAGCTTCTTCGTCGATTTAGAACATGAGATTGCCCCTTTGTTGACTCTGGTTCGGGACCGTCTCGATAGCTTGGGGATCCGTTATTGCCTGGTGTGGAGCGTGGACGAGGCCGCTGGCTTGGGGTTGCTCGATCTGCTGCCTGAAAGCGCGACCAAGCTGCATGCTGTCGAGTTTCTGATGCGGCGGCTGGCCGTCGACGAGCGGCGAGCGGTCTTTGCTGGTGACAGTGGCAATGACCTGCCGGTGCTCGGTAGTGGCCATCAGGCTGTTCTGGTGCGTAATGCCGCCGATGATGTTCGGGACGCCGCGCTGTCCGCTTTGCAAGAGCGTGCTTTGGTCGATCGCCTCTATATCGCGGCGGGTGGCTTTATGGGTATGAATGGCAACTACTGCGCGGGTGTCCTGGAAGGTGCGGTCCATTTTGTTCCGGCTGCTCGTGATTGGATCGACGGCGCGCGCGCGTGATAAGTCGCTCTACCCGGATCAAGATCTGCGGGATTACGCGCGTCGAGGATGCCCTGTTTGCGGCCGGGGCGGGTGCCGATGCTATCGGTCTGGTCTTTTATGCAGATAGTCCGCGCCACGTCACAATCGATCGCGCTGCCGAGATATGTGCGGCCTTGCCGCCATTCGTGACGACAGTGGGTCTGTTCGTCGATGCCGAGGCAGGATTGATTGGAGATGTGCTGGCGCGTGTCCCGATCGATCTCCTGCAGTTTCACGGTGCCGAGACGGTTGCAGATTGTGAGTATCCCGGTAGGCCTTATATCAAGGCCTTGAGGATGCGGCCGGACGTCGATCATAGCGTCAGAGTCGCGGATTATCCTACGGCGCGAGGGGTTTTGCTCGACACCTATCGCCCTGGTGTGCCGGGTGGAACGGGTGAGGCCTTTGATTGGTCACAGGTGCCGAGTGATCTTAAAACGCCTATAATCCTCGCCGGGGGTTTGAATCCCGACAACGTCTGCATAGCAGTCGAGCGCGTGCGGCCATGGGCGGTCGATGTCAGTGGTGGCGTTGAGTCAGCGCCTGGTATCAAGGACGCCGCGCGCATAGCGAGTTTTGTCGAGGCCGTGAGAGCGGCGGATCGGAGTAAACGTAATTGAATGAACTGAATCCAAAGGCGGGCCCTACGCCCCCTGATTTCACCCACCAGCCGGATACCGGCGGCCATTTCGGTTGTTATGGAGGACAGTTTGTCGCCGAGACACTCATGGCCCCGCTCGATGAACTTACGAAGGCCTATGAGCGTTACCTCAAGGACCTCGAATTTCTCGCCGAACTCGATGATGACCTGCGTCAGTTCGTAGGGCGTCCGTCACCCCTTTATTTCGCTCGTGGCTGGACCGAGCGGCTCGGTGGGGCTCGAATCTATCTCAAGCGCGAGGACCTCAATCATACCGGCGCGCATAAGATCAACAACACGGTTGGTCAGGCCCTGTTGGCGCGGCGTATGGGTAAACGCCGGGTCATCGCCGAGACCGGCGCCGGTCAGCATGGCGTGGCCACAGCCACGGTTGCCGCTCGTTTCGGCATGGAGTGCGTGGTTTATATGGGCGCCGAGGATATCAAGCGCCAGGCAATCAACGTCTATCGCATGCGCCTGCTAGGCGCCAAGGTCGTGCCCGTCGTAGCTGGGTCGCAAACGCTAAAAGATGCCCTGAACGAGGCCATGCGTGATTGGGTGACCAGGATCGACGATACCTTTTATATTATTGGTACCGCCGCCGGTCCCCACCCCTATCCGGCCATGGTCCGGGATTTTCAGTCCGTGATCGGCCGTGAGGCGCGCGCTCAGATCCTTGAGCAGGCCGGCCGTCTCCCGGACGCACTTGTCGCCTGCGTCGGTGGCGGTTCCAACGCCATCGGATTGTTCTATCCTTTCCTGGCGGATGATGTCCGCATGTATGGCGTAGAGGCCGCTGGCGAGGGGTTGGCCAGCGGCCATCACGCTGCGCCGCTCTGTACCGGGCGTCCCGGCGTCTTGCATGGTAATCGAACCTATCTCATGACCGATAACAACGGCCAGGTCGTCGAGACCCATTCAGTCTCGGCCGGGCTTGATTATCCTGGAGTTGGACCGGAGCATGCCTGGCTCAAAGACATCGGCCGCGTCCACTACGATGCCATTGACGATGAGGAGGCCCTGGCGGCGTTCCACGACTTGACCCGAAATGAGGGCATTATGCCGGCGCTTGAGTCCAGTCATGCGCTGGCCTACGCGGCAAAGCTGGCCCGCGAGATGTCCCCGGACGAGATCATTATCGTGAGTTTGTCCGGGCGCGGTGACAAGGATATCCATACTGTTGCCGCCATCGACGGGATCAAAATATGAGCCGGATAGCGGAGCGTTTCGAGACGTTGCGAACACAGGACAAGAAGGCCCTGATCCCTTTCTTGACGGCCGGTGACCCGGAGCCAGGAATGACGGTGTCGCTCATGCACACCATGGTCGAGGCCGGAGCCGACGTTATCGAACTCGGTATCCCGTTCTCCGATCCTATGGCCGAAGGGCCCGTGATTCAGCGCGCCTGCGAGCGAGCGCTTCGGCACGGCGTCGGACTTGGAGATGTATTTGGCATGGTGCGCGAGTTTCGGAAACGGGATACTGCAACACCGGTCGTACTCATGGGTTATCTGAACCCGCTCGAGGTTATGGGCTATGAGCGGTTCGCGCAGTCGGCCTCCGAGGTCGGCGTCGATGGCGCCATTATCGTGGATCTGCCGCCCGAAGAGGCCGAGAAATATATTGCCGCTTTGCGCGCAGCCGAGCTGGATCCGATCTTCCTGCTTGCGCCCACGAGTCCGGACGATCGAATGGAGCGTGTGGCCAGGTCGGCATCGGGATTTGTTTATTACGTCTCCTTGAAAGGAGTGACAGGGGCTGGTCACCTGGATATCGATGCCGTGGCGGCTCGTCTGGATCAGATTCGCAGGCATTGCACACTGCCGGTTGTTGTCGGCTTCGGGATACGTGATGCGGATACCGCAGCGCGACTTTCCCGGTTGAGTGATGGTGTCGTTGTGGGCAGTCGGCTTGTGCAAGTCGTCGCAGATTATGAGGACCGACCGGGTGAAATTGGACCCGAGATCGACAGGGTCTTGCGGGATATGCGCAAGGCCATGGATGATTGCCGGTGATGAGTAGCGGAATTTAAGCAGGAGTCGAGACGAAATGAGTTGGTTCGAAATGCTGTTGCCCTCCAAGATTCGTACCGAGGGCGGACCCAAGAAGTCCATTCCGGAGGGGCTCTGGACAAAGTGCCAGGGTTGCGGTGAGGTCCTCTATCAGGACGAGCTCGAGCGCAATCTACAGGTTTGTCCCAAGTGCGAGTTTCATCACCGAATGCGTGCTCGACGTCGCCTCGAGACCTTTCTCGACAGTGAGCCGAGGAGTGAGGTCGGGGCCAATCTCGAGCCCGTAGACGTGCTGAAGTTTCGGGACAGCAAGAAGTACAAGGACCGTCTGACCAGGGCACAAAAGGATACCAATGAAAAGGATGCCTTGATCGCCATGATCGGCAAGGTTCAGGGCTTATCCGTCGTTGCCGTGGCCTTCGAGTTCCGCTTCATGGGGGGGTCCATGGCCTCAGTCGTTGGCGAGCGCTTCGTGCGTGCCGTCAACATCTGTCTCGATCGTTCTCTTCCGCTCGTTTGTTTCTCCGCGAGTGGCGGCGCTCGCATGCAGGAGGCGCTGATTTCGCTCATGCAGATGGCTAAGACCAGCGCCGCCTTGGCCAAAATGCGAGCTGCAGGCCTGCCCTATATCTCTGTCATGACCGATCCGACGATGGGGGGGGTCTCGGCTTCGCTCGCCATGCTCGGCGATATCAATGTTGCCGAACCTAATGCTCTGATAGGTTTCGCGGGGCCGCGCGTCATTGAGCAGACCGTTCGTGAGACCTTGCCGACAGGCTTTCAGCGTGCCGAGTTCTTGCTCGAGCATGGCGCCGTCGATATGATCGTGTCGCGTCAGGACATGCGCAATCGACTGGCCAGCATCATCGCTCAGTTGACCCACCGACGGCCCCCTGAGGCGGATCTACCCAGGAACCTTAGGGCTTCCGATGATGTTCAGGGGGATGCCGAGGGCGAGGCCCTCGAGACAGCTGCAACCGACCAGGACGCCTGATCGCCGGGTGTCTACAACCCCCTTTGATCGGGGCCCGTGAACCAGTGCCCGGATGGGCCTCTCCATGAGCTTGTTTATGCGCTTTGAGCGACTCCATGAATGGTTGGATTGGCAGTCCGGTCTGCACCTCACGGAGATCGACTTGGGCCTTGAGCGCATCGGTGCCGTTGCCGCATCCATGGATCTGCCGAGGCCTGCGCCCCAAGTCGTGAGCGTTGCCGGCACCAACGGCAAAGGGTCCAGTGTGGCGATGCTCGAGGCCATGCTGCTGGCTGGCGGAAGGCGCGTCGGTGTTTATACCTCACCTCATCTTCAGGATTATACCGAGCGTGTTCGTATCGACGGTCGCGAGGTTTCCGAGGACGCCTTTTGCGAGGCATTTGAGCGTATTGATGCAGCTCGAGGAGATGTATCCCTGACCTATTTTGAGTTCGGTACATTGGCCGCCATTGATATCATCGGCGAAGCCGGGGTCGATATCGCGATCCTCGAAGTCGGCCTGGGTGGGCGGCTTGACGCCGCCAATCTCATTGATGCCGACGTGGCCTTGATTACGGCGCTCGATATTGATCACAGTGATTGGTTGGGATCGGATCGAGAGGTCATTGCCCGAGAAAAGGCCGGTATCATGCGCAAGGGCGCGGTCGCCGTCTGCGCAGATCCCTTGCCGCCGAACGCGATCGCGACGACTGCCGCCCAGATTGGCGCCAAGCTATATCAGGCGGGCCGCGATTTTCGGTTTGATGCGAGGACTGAGGCGGGTTGGTCTTGGATCGGGGGCGGCAGGACCTATACGGGGCTACCCCGCCCGGCATTGACCGGCGAACATCAACTGGCCAACGCGGCCGGCGCATTGATGGTCATGGAGACCCTCTGTGCGCTTACTCCTTCCCCCGAGGCGGTTGTCGCCGGGCTGCGATCATGTGCGATCCCCGGCCGTTTCCAGCGGGTGCGTCACGACGGCGTCGAGATCATACTGGATGTCTGTCATAATCCCCAGGCCGTGCGTGCCCTGGCGAGTTCGTTGGCCCTGCAACCCTGTGCCGGGCGCACGCTAGCCGTCGTCGGGATGCTCGCGGACAAGGACGTTGCCGCCATCGTTGAAACCCTTTCCGGTTCAGTCGATGCATGGTATTTCGCCGGACTGTCGGTTGCCAGAGGGCTTTCTTGCGACGCGCTTCGGGCTCGCCTTGCGACGGTAGCGAGCGGTATCGAGGCGCATTGGCACGCCTCGGTCGATGAATCCCTTGATCACGCCCTGGCCGACGCGGCTGTCCACGACCGCATCGTGGTGCTAGGTTCTTTCTATACCGTGGCCGCAGCCCTGGAGGCATTGAACACACGCATGGCGCACACTAATCAGCCCCTTCCTGAACCCGCGCATTGAGGTACAATATTCGGCCATGAACGATTCTGGAGAGTCCCGGCCCCATGATGTCCACCCCTTATATCAGCGTTTGCTGGGTGGGGTTGTACTGTTGGCGTTGGCGGCAATTATTATTCCTGCGGTATTCGATCTCAGTCACGATCCGGGGCGGACCATCAAAGAGACGAATATTCCGCTCCAGCCGGAGGGCATGAAAGTCGAGGTGTTGCCGCTGCCCGCCGCTGAACCTATTGTTGTGCCGCGTGCAGATATCGAGGCCAATATTGCGGCCCAACGGCCTAAATTTACGACCATAGATGGGCGCAAGGGACCGGTTACGCTCCCCAAAGCGCCTGCCGCAGTGAAGGCGGCTAGTTCGGTACGGACCGTCGACCCCGTGTCACAGAAGTCAGTGCCAGCGACATCGGTGTTGCCTAAGTCTTCTTCCCAGAGCGATGCCGCCTGGGTTGTTCAGGTTGGCAGCTTTGGCCGTGAGGCCAACGCTCGCGCCTTGTTGGCGCGGATTCAGAAGGCGGGTTTTCCTGCGTTGATATATACAGATGCCCTTGCCTCGGGCAAGTCTATCAGCAGAGTATGGGTTGGCCCCGTGACGAGTAATGAGAAGGCCGAAGGCATGCGGCGAAACTTGCTGAGCAAGATGAAGCTCAAAGGCTTGGTCCTGCATCGATCTAATGCGTCCGAAGCTCGATGAGCGCATCCGACCTAAGTCTGCTCGACTACGGCCTGCTCGGCGTGTTGATCCTATCCTCGGTTTTGGGGCTCTTTCGTGGGTTTGTCCGGGAGGTGTTATCACTGGTGGCCTGGGTCCTGGCGTTCTGGCTTGCTCAACGCTATACCGGTGAGCTATCGGACCATTTAGAAGCAGTTATCAGCACCGGTTCGCTGCGCCAGTTGGCGGCATTTTTGGTCTTGTTTCTGGGGTCATTGATCGTATTCGCATTGTTTAATCGCTTACTGACACTGCTGGTACGTGCAAGCAAGCTGGGGTCGCTCGACCGTATCCTCGGCTGTATCTTCGGGACGCTCAGAGGACTCGTCATCGGTATCGTCTTCATCGCGCTGGCCGATTTGACACCGTTGGCCGATCAGTCGGGCTGGCGGGGGTCCGTGGTCGGGGATTACTATCGACAGTTAGGTAGTTGGGCCAAGGCTCGCCTGCCGGATGATTTGCGGTCCCGGCTCAATACGCCGACCGTGGGCGCAAAGGAGGCAAGGATGCTCGATTCATGGCCTGCGACATAGGTCTGCTACCGTTTTATTACATGAAGGGGTTTGGTGATGTGTGGCGTCATCGGTTTGGTTTGTAAATCCAACGTCAATCAGTCGATCTACGATGGCTTGATGGTGCTACAGCACCGTGGTCAGGACGCTGCGGGCATCATGACCAGTGCGGACAACAGGCTTTATCTGCGCAAGGCGAACGGACTGGTCAGCGATGTCTTCAAGACGTCTCATATGATCAGCCTGCAAGGGCATTGTGGGATAGGGCATGTTCGCTATCCGACGGCTGGTTGTTCGTCGGCCTCGTCCGAAGCGCAGCCGTTTTACGTGAACTCGCCCTACGGCATCGCGTTGGCGCACAACGGCAATCTGACCAATGCCGAACAGCTGAAGGAGGAGCTTTTCCTCGCCGATCGCCGCCATATTAATACCGACTCCGATTCAGAGGTCTTGCTGAACGTTCTGGCCCATGAGCTGCAGAAGGCCGATAGGGTGCGGATAGACGAAAGCGATATCTTCGAGGCTGTGCGCGGCGTGCATCGTCGATGTCGGGGTGGTTACGCGGCCGTCGCGATGATTACGGGCTACGGACTGTTGGCGTTTCGAGACCCTTACGGCATTCGTCCGGTTGTCTTCGGTAAGCGAGACACGGATGATGGAGCTGAGTTCATGATCGCCTCGGAGAGCGTGGCCCTGGATGTGCTGGGCTTCGAGCTGATTCGCGACATCGCGCCGGGCGAGGCCGTGTTCATCAGTCTGGACGGCCAGGTTTCGACGCAGCAGTGCGCGGACAACCCGACCTACAATCCCTGTATCTTTGAATATGTCTATTTGGCCCGTCCGGATTCCATCATCGATGACATCTATGTCTATAAGGCGCGCCTACGCATGGGCGAGAAGCTTGCCGACAAGATTCGTCGGGAATTTCCGGAGCATGATATCGATGTTGTGATCCCGATCCCGGATACCAGCCGTACGGCTGCATTGGCGCTAGCCACAAGCCTGGGCGTCAACTATCGAGAGGGATTTATCAAGAACCGCTACATCGGCCGGACCTTCATCATGCCCGGCCAAAAGCTGCGCAAGAAGTCGGTGCGGCAGAAGCTCAACGTTATAGACATCGAGTTCCGGGACAAGAATGTACTGCTAGTCGACGATTCCATCGTGCGTGGCACGACCTCGCAACAGATTGTCGAGATGGCGCGAGATAGTGGAGCTCGCAAGGTTTATTTCGCCTCAGCGGCGCCGCCCGTGCGTTATCCCAACGTTTACGGGATCGATATGCCTACGTCGACGGAGCTTATCGCGCACGAACTGAGCTCTGAGGATATCTGTGGGGAGATCGGTGCCGATCGCTTGATCTACCAGGACCTGGAGGACCTTATCGAGGCGGTGGGAAAGGGCAACCCACGGATCAAGTCCTTTGATACTTCGTGTTTCAATGGGGAGTATGTCACCGGGGATGTAGACGAGGCCTATCTGGAGGCTTTGAGTAAAGCCAGGGACGACAGCGCCAAACTTGCCAGGGGTGCTGCGCCGCGGATCGATGTATCCGGTTTGTAGTCGTTTCGGTACCAGGGTGATGAGATGAGTGATCAATCAGAACAGGACAGGAAATTTGAGACCTTGGCCGTGCGTGCCGGGCAGCGTCGCACCGCAGAGGGCGAGCAGTGCGATCCGATCTTTACGACATCGAGCTTTGTCTTTGACAGCGCCGAGCAGGCGGCCGCCCGGTTTTCGGGCCAGGAGGCGGGCAATATCTACTCGCGCTTTACGAATCCAACCGTCAATGCCTTCGAGCGGCGATTGGCGGCGCTCGAAGGGGGCGCTTGTTGTGTTGCCACGGGTTCCGGCATGGCGGCGATACTTGCGACTTGCATGGCATTGCTCAAGGCGGGCGACCATGTTGTGCTGGCGAACGGCATATTCGGCAGCACGACCGTCTTGTTTGAGAACTACCTGAGCCGCTTCGGGATTCGGATCACGCGGGTCCCGCTGACCAATCTGCAGGCCTGGGCGGACGCGATCGAGCCTGAGACCCGAATGTTTTTTATAGAGACCCCGGCCAACCCTTTGGCCGAGATAGCCGATATCGTGGCCTTGGCGGATCTAGCCCATCGCCATGATTGTCTTCTGGTCGCCGACAACACGGTCTGTACGGCCGCACTGCAGCGTCCGCTCGCGTTGGGTGCGGATATCGTAGTCCTGTCGGCAACCAAGTACATCGATGGCCAGGGGCGCTGTGTTGGTGGCGCGGTCGTGGGAAATGAGCAACTCGTCGGCGAAGCGGTCTATGGCTATCTGCGCACGGCCGGTACCTGTTTGAGCCCGTTCAACGCCTGGATTTTCATGAAGGGCTTGGAGACTTTGGCGCTGCGAATGCGAACCCACAGCGAGAATGCGTTGTGCTTGGCCCACTGGTTGCAGGGGCAGCCAGGCATCCATAAGGTGTTCTACGCGGGGCTGCCCGATCACCCCCAGTTTGAATTGGCTAAGCGGCAGCAATCCGCCTTTGGCGGTCTGTTGGCCTTTGAGGTCGATGGCGCTCGCGATGGCGCTTGGCGGCTCATCAACGCCACGCGCATGGTTTCGGTGACGGCGAACCTTGGTGACGCCAAGACGACAATCACGCACCCTGCGACGACGACTCACGGCCGGTTGACGCTCGAGGCCCGTCTTGAGGCTGGAATCAGTGATGGCCTTGTCCGCGTCGCAGTCGGGCTCGAGGCTGTCGAGGATACTCAGGCAGATCTCCTCCTCGGTATTGAGGCCCTCAATGCGGGCTAACACTTGAGCTCTCCGAAAGGCCAATATTGTGCCTAAACCGGTTCGCAGCAAAATCCCCCTCGTGCTATTCCGTGGCATATTTCTAAAGTTTTATAATAGTGTTCCGATGAAACCGCCATGGCTTGAATATAAAACGAGGAATTGCCATGCGTTGGTTTGCTAGTTTGTCCGTACGTTACAAGATATTTTTGGTTGTGGCCGTCGGTGTGGTGGGTTTTATAGTCTATCTCGGCTTCAACTATGCCGTGAGCACGTCGAATGCCAAGCGCCTCGACGAACTGAGGGACGTATCTTATCCGGTCTTACAAAAGACCGACGAGGCAATGACGTTGTTGACACGGGTTGATGAAGCGCTCAATAGCGCCGCCGCCGCCGGTGACGAGGATATGCTCGCCAATGCCGAAACGCTGGCTAAACAGTTAGACGGCACCCTGGTGGCCATTGGCGCGACAGACAAGCACTCCACCGCCGCGATTGCAGGGCTACGTACTCGCTTTAGTGAGTACTTCACGGCAGCGGAAGCCTTGTCTAAGGGAATGGTAGACGGCACCCTGGCCTTGGGATCGATCGGCGATCGCGTCGCTAAGCAGCAGACGATACGAAAAGACCTTATTGCGAGCCTGAAGGATTTCCGCGCGGAGGCTTACGCCACCTTCACGGGCTCCATCGGGGAGGCGGTCTCGGCTTCACGGAACGCCCTGATTTGGGGGCTGGCGATGACGGTGTTGCTTGCAGTCATACTCGGGGTCTTTGGCCACTTCATTGGCAGTGCAATCAGGCGCAATATTCTTGATGTCGCAGAGTCGCTCGAGGAAATGGCCTCGGGCAAGGGCGACTTGCGCAAGCGGCTTGAGTACCCTCACTCCGACGAAATCGGCGTTTTGGTACAGCATTTCAATACCTTTATTGGCCATCTGCATGGGCTGATCCGGGAGATATCCCAATCCGCCGAGAGCATGCAGACCTCCGCTCAGGAAATGGATCGCATCTCGGGCAAGGCGCGTGGTTCCATCAAGCAGCAGCAGGACGATATCGATCGAGCTGCGACCGCTATGAACGAGATGACGATTTCCGTGCAAGAGGTCGCGCGCCATGCTGACGAGGCCGCCAACGCGGCGCAGTCCGCAAATGAGAGCGCCCGTGCCGGGGGTGAAATCGTCGCCATGGGCGGATTAACAATCAACGAACTTGCGCACGAAGTCGAGGCGGCAGCCGATGTCATCAACGCACTTGCCACGGATAGCGAAAATATCGGCGCCGTGTTGTCGGTGATCCGCGATATCACCGAACAGACGAACCTGCTGGCGCTCAATGCTGCGATCGAGGCCGCTCGCGCCGGTGAACAGGGGCGTGGTTTCGCGGTTGTGGCTGATGAGGTTCGTACCTTGGCTAAGCGTACCCATGATTCCACAGGTGAGATTAACGTCATTATCGAAAAACTTCAGAAGGGCGCTCAGGCGGCCGTACTGGCCATGCAGCGCGGTCAGCAGCGGGCGTTGGATGCGGTTAACCAGTCAGAGGAAACAGGGCGTTCGCTGGGGGGCATCATGCAGTCCGTCGAGCAGATTAGCTCTATGAATACACAGATTGCCTGCGCCGCCGAAGAGCAATTGTCGGTGTCCGAGGAAATCAACCAGAGCATTACCCATATCAATACGGTGGCGAGCGAATCGGCGTCAGATACCGATTTACTTGCCGGGGCCAGTTCGGTGGTTGCCGAGCAGGTAGGGCTTCTCGATAATCGAGTGAGCCGTTTCACGATCTGAATGGATACCGGACGTGCATTCATTACCCTGGGGGCAGAGAAACCGCTGTCTAGAGGTTGCCCCTTTTTCGATAGAGTGGAGGGAGTATGAACAAGATAAGCTTTAACTATGGGCGTCTGCTGGCTGGTTGCTGCCTGCTTTGCGCGATGTCTTTCGCTCAAGCAGGTATCGCGGTTATTGGACACCCGGGCGGTTCTATCAGCGGTCTGACTCAGCATCAGGTGAAGGATCTATATCTAGGGAAAGTCACCGCCTTTAGTGATGGCACTCGTGTCAATGTCATCGATCTTCCGGATGGAAACGCGGTCCGCGACAATTTCTACAGCAAGGTCGTAGGGAAGAATAAGGCGCAGGTGAAGGCTTATTGGGCCAAACGTATCTTTACCGGTAAAGGGACGCCGCCCAAGGCCTTGGATGACGCCGCCGCCGTTAAACAGTGGGTTGCGGGTAAGCCGGGACGGCTGGGTTATATCGATAGTGGCGCCGTGGATGATTCGGTGTCCGTTCTGCTGCAGATCCAATGAACCGGCCGCACCTTATGAGTGTTGGTTTGGTCAAGAAAGAGGAAGGTTTCATTATGCGTAAAATAACGACTGGAATGTGTGGGCTTGCTCTGGCCGTGGCCTCCAGCCTGCCAACATCCGCCATGGCCCTGGACTTGGGGGCGTTTGGTGATGTGAAATGGTCAGGGTCTGACAAAACGGGTGACACCTCAGGCTTCGGGCTCGGAGGGCTGGATTTTTTCGCCCGCGAGCAGATTACCGAGAACACCACGGGATTTTTTGAATTCGTCTATGAAAACACCGGTGACAGCTTTGTGCTCGACGTCGAGCGTCTTTGGATCAAGCGGGAGTTCAACCCCTCTTTTTCACTGGCTGCGGGGCGTTTTCATGCACCTTTGGGATACTGGAATCGCAATTTTCATCATGGCGTGCTACTACAGCCGTCGGTATCGCGCCCATCCTTCATCGATTTCGAAGACGGTGAAGCCGCGATCCTGCCCATGCATATGATCGGCCTCATGGCCGAAGGCCGTATCGGGGGCGGATTCAGTTACGAGGCCAGTATCGGTAACAGTACCGCGCTGGACACTACGAGCTACACAGCATCAACGACCACGACTGCTGCGACGTCTTGTGGCTGTGAGATCTTGCTCGGCAATGTTGGTGATGGCAGTGATGGCAAGAGCTTTGTCGGTCGCGTGACCTATTCGCTGGCGGGCCAGCCGCTCAAATTGAGCCTGTTCGGTATGCGTAATGCTGTTCTCGAGGCAGCATCCGACAGCCCGACGAATACATCGAGCTTCGCCTCCAAGGGCGTTATTAAGGGCAATACACTGTTCGACCAGACCGTGTTCGGCGGAGATATGCATTTCGACAACGATGTCTTCGATGTCACGGCCGAGTACTACAATCTCAAAAACGATCCGTCGACTGCTGTAGGCGGCGATAGCCATACCGCAACCGCCTACTATGCGCAGTTCGGTTATCGGGTGCTTGAACAGTTCAAGCTGGGATATCGATATGAGTCGCTTTCTTTCGATGCGGACGCGGGCAATGTCGATCAATATTTCGAAATCCTGGGCCGTCAAGAGTCTAAGCATCATGTCGTCGTCTTGAGGTATGACCTTGACGACACCAATGCCCTGACTCTGGAATTGAATCGGGCGAATATCTCGGGTTCCGAGGACTTTACCTCGTACATTCTCGACTGGTCGTTCATGTTGATCTGACCGGGCCCCGATAGGGAATACGGAAGGGGAGGCCGATGGCCTCCCCTTTTTCTTTGGTGGCCTTTTTGAGCCATACAACTCTGTTGTCAATGCCACTCCACCCCAGTAAGATGGGCCTTTTCGTGGTGGAGATTGACATGTTTCGTGGCAGTATCGTGGCGCTGGTTACGCCCATGCATGACGATGGCTCGGTGGACGATGCGGCGCTACAGGCATTGGTCGACTGGCATTGCGCACAGGGGACTACCGCTATCGTTTCGGTCGGGACCACGGGTGAGTCGGCCACTCTCGACGAGGTCGAACACTGCGCTCTGATTCGACGTACGGTCGAGATGGCGGCTGGCCGTATTCCGGTCATAGCCGGGACTGGTGCTAATTCGACTACCGAGGCCATCAGGCTGACGCGTTGCGCGCGCGAATCCGGGGCCGATGCCTGTCTGCTGGTGACGCCTTATTACAACAAGCCGACACAGGAAGGTCTCTATCTTCACCATCGGGCCGTCGCCGACGCGGTTGATATTCCGCAGATTCTCTACAACGTTCCTAGCCGTACGGCCTGTGACATGCTGCCGGAGACGGTGGCCCGGTTGGCCGCCCACGAACATATCATCGGTATAAAGGAAGCCACGGGCGATCTCGGCCGGCTTAGAGCGATCCAGTGTCTGTGCGGCGATGAATTCCTGTTCCTGAGTGGCGACGATGCCACCGCTATGGCCTCCATGCTTGAGGGTGGCCATGGTGTTATCTCGGTGACAGCCAACGTTATGCCTAGCGAGATGCAGTCCATGTGTATTGCGGCCGTGGCAGGAAATGGCGACGAGGCTAGGCATTTTGATGATCGTCTGCAGCCTCTGCATCGGGATCTCTTCCTGGAGGCCAACCCGATCCCGGTCAAGTGGGCGTTGCATGAGATGGGGCGTATCGGTACCGGTATTCGTCTGCCATTGACGCCACTCTCGGAGATCTTTCGGCCACGGCTAAGGGACACCTTGTCAGAGGCGGGGGTACTATGAGAAATATTGGGATTTTGTGGCGGATGGGCGCGGTGTTTCTTTGTGTCACGCTCAACGCCGCTTGCAGCAATATGGGTGTTCAGCCCTATATGAATAGCCGTATGGGCCCGGCGCTCAGCGTTCCAGCAGGGTTGAGCGCACCGCATACGAGCGATGAAATGGGTGTGCCGGAGGCCATCCTGATGCGAGACTCTCAGGGTGATGATTCGGATATTCCTCGTTCCGATGACGGCGAGGCCTTGCCGCCGGGGTTGTCGCCCTGATCGGGAGGGAGAAGAACCAAGTGACAAGTATCAAGCCATAAGGCGCATGATAATGTGCTTAAAGAAAAAGGTTTTTGTTGCTTGTCACTTGATACTTGTTACTTAAATTTTGAGGCAATCAGATGCAAATCCTTGGTGAACTCTATTCTGGCAAGGCAAAGACTGTTCTCGAGACATCCGATCCGGACCGACTTGTCCTGCAGTTTCGGGACGATACCTCGGCCTTCGATGGTGAAAAACTCGAGAAGCTTGCGCGCAAAGGGATGGTTAACAACCTCACCAATGCATTTGTTATGCGTCACCTGGAGCAGGCTGGTATTGGCACGCATTTCGATAGTCTGCTGTCCGATACCGAATCGGTAGTTAAGCGTCTGGAAATGATCCCGGTAGAATGTGTCGTGCGAAATATTGCCGCCGGTAGTATATGCAAGCGGTTGGGGGTCGAGGACGGGATGGATCTCGCGCCGCCCACCTTTGAGTTCTTTCTTAAGAACGACGCGCTGCACGATCCTATGATTAACGAATATCACATACGTTCCTTCGGTTGGGCTAGCGACGAAGAGGTTGCTGTCATGAAGCGTTTGAGCTTCGAGGTCAATGACGTCCTCAAGCAGCTTTTCCTTGATGCCGGCATCCTGCTTGTCGATTTCAAGCTGGAGTTCGGTCGTTGTGGCGGTGGTCTGCTGCTCGGGGACGAGTTTACAGCCGACGGTTGCCGTCTATGGGACATCCAGACCCGTGAACGGCTCGATAAAGATCGCTTTCGTCAAGGTCTAGGTGGGGTTGTCGAGGCCTATGAAGCTGTGGCAGCTCGTCTGGGCGTGGAGATCGGTTCTGCAGGGGGCGCTGGTTGAAGGTCGTGCGCGGCGGTAGGACCAGGGCGAATACGGTGCGGAGGGTATGTCCATGCTTCTGACCTTGTCCGGGAAAGAGGCCCTATCGCTGTTTCGCAGGCAACGACTCATGGCCCGCCTACGTGAGATCGTGCCCGAACTGATCTCGTTGACGGCAGCTTATCGCTATCTTGTCGACACGCCGGAAGTACTCGATGAAGGCGCCCTGGCTGTTTTGGGCGATCTGCTGGATTGTCCGCGACAGCAGGGTTCCACTACATCATCAGTTGGGGAGGCCATCCTGGTCGCGCCTAGGCCGGGTACGGTGTCATCATGGTCGACCAAGGCCACGGATATTGCACATATCTGCGGTCTGACTCAGGTAAGGAGGATCGAGCGCGCTGTTCTTTATACCGTATCCGTCGAGGGTTGGCGGGTGCTTAATCGTGATGCGCGGCAAGCGATGGTCGCGCAGATTCATGACCGCATGACCGAAGTCGCGCTGTCGCCGGATGCTGATTTGGACGCGCTGTTCCTGCATGCCGATCCGGGGCCCTCACAGGCTATTCCTCTTCGGGCGGACGGGCGGGCTGCGCTGAAATCCGCCAACACCGAACTCGGGCTCGCGCTAAGCGAGGACGAGATCGATTACCTGTTTAAACGTTTCACTGAGTTGGGCAGAGATCCTGTCGATGCCGAGCTCATGATGTTTGCTCAGGCTAATTCCGAGCATTGTCGACACAAGATCTTCAACGCGGGCTGGCAGATCGACGCGGAGGCGAAGCAAGAGAGCCTGTTCGGCATGATACGTCATACGATGGCGGTTGCCCCCGAGGGCGTGTTGTCGGCTTACCACGATAATGCCGCCGTGGTGGCGGGATTTGAGACCCGCAGGTTCTTTCCCGATCCGGAGTCGCGCATCTATAGCGGTGCGTTGCGAGCATCGGCCTTCAATATCAAGGTGGAGACCCATAACCATCCGACTGCGATCGCGCCCTTCCCGGGCGCCGCGACGGGCTCTGGTGGCGAGATCAGGGACGAAGGCGCCACTGGTCGTGGGGCGCACCCAAAGGCCGGGCTATGCGGGTTTTCCGTATCCAATTTACGTATGACCGGGGCCTTGCGGCCTTGGGAGAAGGCCTTTGGCCGGCCGTCGCGGATGGCCTCCGCATTGGATATTATGACCTATGGCCCCATCGGCGCGGCAGCCTTCAACAATGAGTTTGGGCGTCCGAATCTATGCGGGTATTTTCGTACCTTCGAGGTTGAGATCGATACTGGAGCAGGTGTCGAGCTGCGTGGTTATCATAAGCCGGTCATGGTGGCCGGCGGCGTCGGCGCTATCGAGCCCGAACATGTTGATAAGGATCCCATCCCGCCCGGCGCCAGTTTGATTGTACTTGGTGGTCCGGCGCTTAAAATCGGCCTGGGTGGTGGCGCGGCCTCTTCCATGATCGGTGGCAGCCAGGATGCGGAACTCGATTTTTCCTCTGTACAGCGCGGTAACCCCGAGATGCAGCGGCGCTGCCAGGAGGTCATCGATCGTTGTTGGCAGATGGGTGAGAGCAACCCCATCATCGCAATTCATGACGTCGGGGCTGGTGGCCTGTCGAACGCTCTGCCCGAATTGGTTCATGATTGCGGCCGAGGGGCACGTATCGATCTGCGCAGGATATTGCTCGATGACCCCGGTATGACTCCGCTGGAGATCTGGTGCAACGAATCCCAGGAGCGCTATGTCCTGGCCGTTGGGCAGGATAATCTCAACCTATTCAGATCATTCTGTGAGCGTGAGCGTTGTCCATTTGCGATCGTCGGCGAGGTCACCGAGGCAGAGCATTTTCAAGTCGCCGATCCGGTGTTCGGGGATCATCCGGTGGATATGCCGATGTCGGTGTTATTTGGCGAGACGCCGAGAATGCAGCGCGATATCTGTCATGTGCCCAAGACTTTTGCCGGTGGCGATCTGTCCAAATTTGACCTACATGAGGCAGCTTGCCGGGTGCTGCGTCTTCCAGGTGTCGCCGATAAGACCTTCCTGATCAGTATCGGTGACCGCAGTGTGACCGGACAGGTTGCGCGCGACCAGATGGTCGGTCCGTGGCAGACGCCTGTTGCCGATGTTGCGGTCACGCTGGCCGATTATTCGGGCTATTGCGGCGAGGCTATGGCTATGGGTGAACGGGCGCCGGTCGCTGTCGTCAATCCCGAGGCGTCCGGCCGTATGGCGATCGCCGAGGCCGTAACCAATATTGCCGCCGCCCGTATCGATCGAATCGGCGACATCAAGCTGTCTGCAAACTGGATGGCAGCAGCGGGTCAGCCTGGAGAGGATGCGGCCCTGTTTGATACCGTGCGGGCAGTCGCGCTCGAGTTGTGCCCGGCCTTGGGGTTGGCTATTCCCGTGGGCAAGGACTCTCTTTCCATGAGTACCGTTTGGGAGCAGAGTGGAAAGCGACAGGTCATGAACTCACCGTTGACCTTGGTCGTCAGCGCCTTCGCTCCAGTCCTGGATGCGCGTATAACGCTTACGCCCGATTTGTGCCGCGACGCTGTTGATAGCGAGCTCATCTTGATCGATCTGGGGCAGGGGCGATGCCGTATGGGTGGCTCGGCCCTGACTCAGGTGTATGGCCAAACGTGGCCTGAAGCCCCGGACCTCGACCAGTCCCAACTGTTGGCGGCCTTTTTCGCTGCCATTCAGGACATCAACCAGGCCGGCCAGATTCTGGCCTATCATGATCGATCCGACGGTGGCCTGTTCGTGACCTTATGCGAGATGGCCTTTGCTGGCCGAGTGGGTATTCAGGTTGAACTGGCTGGGCTCGGTAACGATACGAGCAGCGTGCTATTCAATGAAGAATTGGGCGCCATGATTCAGGTGCGTCGTGGCCATGTCGACGCTGTTATGAAACGGCTTGCCGATGGCGGCTTGAGCGATTGTAGCCATGTCATCGGGCACCTGCGCCTGGATGGTCGATTGAGCTTTCATATGGACGGCCGCGAGGTCCTGGGCGATGACCGGGTCAGCCTACAGCGAATCTGGTCCGAGACGACCTGGAGGATGCAGGCCCTGCGTGACGATCCGGAATGTGCGCAGCAGGAACACGATCGGATTCTCGATGCCGAAGATCCGGGCATGATCCCCTGCCTCCGCTTTGACCCGAAGGAGGATGTCGCCGCGCCGTTCATCTCAGTAGGGGCGAGACCACGACTGGCCGTGCTCAGAGAGCAGGGCGTCAACGGTCATGTCGAGATGGCTGCGGCCTTTGACAATGCGGGGTTTAGCTGTGTCGATGTGACGATGACTGACATTCTAACCGGTAGGAGCGATCTCTCGGACTGTCATGGCGTGGTGGCGTGCGGCGGCTTTTCTTACGGTGATGTCCTGGGCGCTGGCGCCGGTTGGGCCAAGTCCATTCTCTATAACTCGCGCGCTCGGGATGCCTTCTCAGGCTTTTTTGAGCGGGCCGATACCTTAGGTCTGGGAGTCTGTAATGGATGTCAGATGCTGTCGGGCTTGGCTGAGTTGATACCAGGGGCGGATGCCTGGCCTCGCTTCGTACGCAACCGGTCGGAGCAGTTCGAGGCTCGCTTCGTTATGGTAGAGGTGATGCCCTCTGCCTCGCTGTTTCTCTCAGGAATGGAGGGGTCACGCATGCCTATCGCTGTTGCCCACGGCGAGGGCAGGGTCGAATATCGAGACGACGTGTTTCCGGAGGCCGCCAATGCTCTGGCCGCGTTGCGCTATGTCGATCATTATGCTCGCGCCACCGTGGCCTATCCTTTGAACCCCAACGGATCTCTCGGGGGATTGACGGGTTTTACCAATCAAGATGGACGTTTCACGATCATGATGCCGCACCCTGAACGAGTTTTTCGCAGCGTCCAGCATTCCTGGTCTCCGGATAGCTGGGGTGAGGAAGGTCCCTGGTTGCGGTTATTCAAAAACGCCCGGGCTTGGCTGGGATAAATCGCCCATATTCAGCGTGAGTTAAGGTTGGTGGCCGATAATCAGAACCGTATCAACACGTTGAGTGGGTCAGTCGACCCGGAGGCAAGCATGAATACGAACGGTTCAAGTAACGACAAGCAGGTTTCGGGTCGACAGGACTGTTGGATGGATATCGCTTCCGATCCGGGGAAATTGAAGTATTGGAAGGAGATAGCACGACTCTGGCGCGGTTCGCTCGATTGCCGTATCGGTCTCGAGGGTCGGGGCAAAGGCTGAATCGATTTCCCTGGGACTGCCCGCCGTAGGGCGGCGCCCCGAAGCACGCTTGTTTCATCCCTTCAGGGGGCTGTTCCAGTCCCCCAACCTTGATCAAGAACATGTCTCGTGTGGACTCAATCCCGTCCCGACGCCATATATTCGCAAAGGGTCTTGTATCGAATACCCATATGCGGATAGAATTATGCGCCTTACATTAACCGAAGCGAAGTAATCAGGAAAAAAACATGGGATTGAACGCCGAAGCAAAGTCGCAGCTCGTCAGCGAATATCAACAGAGTCCGGGCGATACCGGATCACCTGAGGTCCAAGTGGCGCTACTTTCCGCGCGCATTGATCAGCTGACTACTCATTTCAAAGAGCATATCCACGACTTCCACTCCAGACGGGGTCTGTTGCGCATGGTCAGCAGCCGACGCAAGTTGCTGGATTATCTGCGTAAGCAAGACGTCAGCCGTTATCATTCACTGATAGCGAGACTCGGATTGCGCAAGTAAGAGCAAGCCGTCCGTCCTTGATGGGACATCGTATTTGAACACACCCTCTCAATTTCGTAATGCCGGCGCAGGTAGATGTTTGCCTGCGCCGCGCCCGTCGCCTATGCTGGCGGCATAACGCCGCCTTCCCAATTTGAAGTGAGAACCTAAAGTGACCCCGCTAAAAAAACAATTTCAGTATGGTAACCAGATAGTAACGATTGAGACCGGCGAGATCGCCCGACAGGCCAGTGGGTCGGTAATGGTCAGCATAGGCGACACCGTCGTCATGGTGACGGCTGTGGGCAAGGCTGAGGCCGCTCCTGGCAGAGACTTTTTTCCTCTGACCGTTAACTACCAGGAACGTACCTATTCGGCGGGCAAGATTCCGGGTGGCTTCTTTAAGCGCGAAGGCCGTCCAAGTGAGAAAGAGACACTGACTTCGCGGTTGATCGACCGGCCGATGCGTCCGCTGTTTCCCAAGGGTTATCGCAACGACGTCCAGATCATTGCAACCGTGGTCTCGCTGGATAAGGAGATCGACCCTGACATCCCGGCCATGATCGGCGCATCCGCTGCAGTCGCGATTTCCGGTCTCCCGTTTGCCGGGCCTATCGGTGCTGCCAGGGTGGGTTATATTGACGGTGAGTACGTCCTGAATCCTCTTAAGAGTCAAATGGACGACTCGAAGCTGGATCTGGTCGTTGCAGGTACAGAACATGCCGTGTTGATGGTCGAGTCGGAGGCGAAACAGCTGTCCGAGGAAGTTATGCTCGGTGCCGTGATTTTTGGCCATGATGCGCAGCATGTCGTGACGGAAAACATCAAGGCTCTGGCGGCCGAGGTCGCCGCCACACCGCTGGTGTGGTCTCCTACGCCTGAGGACGAGGCCCTTACTGCGGCCGTCAAAGAGGCCGCTGAAGGACGTATCACTGCGGCGTATCAGATACAGGAGAAGCTTGCTCGGCAGAACGAAATGGCGGCCATCCGTGGAGATTTGATTACCGGGCTGGCCTCGGGTGAGGATATTCGCTGGTCGGCCCCAGATGTTTCGGGCGCCGTTTCCTCGCTGGAAAAAAAGATTGTGCGTGGCCGCATCCTGTCCGGCGAGCAGCGCATCGACGGCCGTGACGGCAATACGGTGCGCGATATCCGGGTGCGGGTCGGTGTGCTGCCGCGTACCCACGGCTCGGCTCTATTTACTCGTGGCGAGACCCAAGCCCTGGTCGTTACGACATTGGGAACGGGCCGTGACTCCCAGATCATCGATGAGCTTCAGGGGGAGCGTAGAGATCCCCTGATGTTCCATTACAACTTCCCGCCCTCCTGTGTTGGCGAGACCGGCATGGTCGGTAGCCCCAAGCGCAGGGAGATCGGTCATGGCCGTCTGGCGCGTCGCGGTATCACCGCCGTGCTACCGGACCTCGAGTCTTTCCCTTACGTCCTTCGGATCGTATCGGAGATCACCGAATCCAATGGTTCTAGTTCTATGGCCTCGGTCTGTGGCGCGAGCCTGTCGCTTATGGACGCCGGTGTGCCAATCAAGGCCCCCGTGGCCGGTATCGCGATGGGTCTGGTCAAGGAGGGTGATCGCTTTACCGTCCTGACCGATATCCTCGGTGACGAGGACCACCTGGGCGATATGGATTTCAAGGTCGCCGGAACCACGGCGGGGGTTACGGCCCTGCAGATGGACATCAAAATTGATGGCATCACCCGCGACATCATGGCTCAGGCTCTTGATCAGGCAAAGGCCGGTCGTTTGCACATCCTTGAGGAAATGGCCAAGGTCATTACCCAGCCCAGGCAGGATATCTCGGATTTTGCACCACGCATCCTGACCATAAAGATCAATCCGGACAAGATTCGCGATGTCATTGGTAAGGGTGGCGCGACCATCCGCGCCCTGACTGAGGAGACCGGGGCGACTATCGATATTGAGGACGACGGCACGGTTAAGATCGCATCTGCCGATAGCCAGGCCAGCCAAGAGGCCAAGCGCCGTATTGAGCAGTTGACGGCCGACGTCGAGGTTGGCGCCATCTATGAGGGACGGGTTGCCAAGCTCATGGATTTTGGAGCCTTCGTCACGATCCTGCCGGGCAAGGACGGTCTCGTCCATATATCTCAGATCTCGGACGAGCGCGTCGAGAATGTCAGCGACAAGCTCAGCGAGGGTGAAGTTGTCCGCGTTAAGGTCATGGAAGTCGACAAGCAGGGCCGTATCCGCCTCAGTATGAAGGCCGTAGTCTGACCAGATTGTCTGGATCGAAAAAGAAAGGGGCCGTCAGGCCCCTTTCTTTTTGCTTGATCGAAATGAAATCAGGCGTCGAAGGTGCCGCCATCGAAATCGTCCAGGTACTTGCGGACCGCGAGAAAGAATAGCGAGTTGTCATTGGGATCTAAAGCATTGAAGCGGATGCCCAGGGAATATCCATCGCCACCTTCCTTGGGATTACACCATGCCGCGACACCGTTGATCGTTAAGCTGAAATCGTCCGAGTCGTAGGTTAGGGCGACGGGGGAGCTGGCATCAATCGGGCGACTCATGTTGATTCCGACGCCGGATAAGGACACATCCCGGATATGGGTGATCGCGTGTTTCTCGTTGTCCTGTTCTAGGAAGAATAGGTTGTGGTGGTTTTCGAGAGTGATTCCACTTCGAGTACTGCTGCGCTTTTCCTCGTGACTCATGTAAGTCTCCCGGTGTTACTGATTGAACTGACGCGTATGGCCCGACTTCCTTGCGCTCGGAAGATCCGGGACTAGCAGTCGTACATCATAACGTTCGTAGGTGTTTTTTACGACTCGTTCTTAATGTATCGTACATATCTCTGTGAGCTTTATACCAGAAATGCTGGTGTGGAGCCCTTTTCCCAATTGTGGGTCGGTGGTTTTTAACTGCCAAATCTTCCTTGAGATCGTGATAATTATCCGTGACGGGGTCGGCAAAGCAATCCATTCAGGAGATGATTGATCGATGAACGAGCAGTTTCCGACGATCGAGCAATGTGTGGGCAATACGCCGCTTGTTCGCTTACAGCGATTGCCCGGGGATACCGCCAATCAGGTGTTGGTTAAGCTGGAGGGCAACAACCCTGCCGGATCGGTTAAGGATCGAGCTGCCCTCAACATGATTCAAAGCGCCGAGGCAGCAGGCCGTATTCACCCTGGCGATACGTTGATTGAGCCGACCAGTGGCAATACCGGCATCGCCCTAGCCATGGCCGCTGCCATTAAGGGCTATCACATGGTGCTTGTTATGCCTGAGCATATGAGCGTTGAGCGGCGCTCAATCATGAAGGCTTTTGGGGCAGAGCTTGTGCTGACCCCTGCGTCCGGAAGCATGGAAGGCGCAATCGACAGGGCCCGTGAGTTGATCGCACAAGGCCGGGGGGTGATGCTCGATCAATTTTCGAATCTGGCCAACCCAGAGGCCCATTACAAGGGTACCGGCCCCGAGATCTGGCGCGATACGGCGGGGCGGGTGACCCACTTTGTCAGCGCCATGGGTACTACAGGTACGATCATGGGCGTGTCGCGCTATCTCAAGGAGCAGAATCCCAATATCGAGATCGTTGGCGTACAGCCTGAGGATGGCGCTCAGATCCCGGGGATACGGCGTTGGCCGGAGGCCTATCTGCCAAGGATCTACAGCGCCGACCGCGTCGACCGTATCTTGGATATGGATCAGCAGTCCGCCGAAGATACGACCCGAGCGCTGGCCGCAAGTGAAGGGATCTTCGTTGGGATCTCATCTGGAGGGGCGGTCTGCGCAGCCTTGCGGCTGAGCGAGACCCTGACGAATGCCGTGATCGTTGCGATAACCTGCGACCGTGGGGATCGCTATCTATCGACGGATGTGTTCGGTTGATCCGCGCGCGCATGCGAACCATATGCATAGGGGCCTGATATGGCGTCAGAGATCGAACGCAAATTCCTACTAGCCAGCGATACCTGGCGGGCTGCCGTCACTAGCACGGCTGATTATTGTCAGGGTTATATGGCGAATACCGAAAAGGCATCGTTTCGTATCCGCGTGGCTGGAGACAAGGCGTACCTTAATATCAAGGGCGCGACGCTCAGTATCGAACGCACTGAATACGACTATGCGATACCGGTCGAGGACGGTCGCGAGATGCTGTCGCGTTTTTGCATGGGTGAGCTGATCGAGAAGCGTCGCCACATCGTCCCTTACGAGGGGCATCGCTGGGAGATCGATGTCTTCACGGGGATCAACGAGGGCCTCGTCATGGCCGAGATCGAGCTCTCTCGCGTCGACGAGGAGTTTGCACGTCCTCCTTGGCTCGGCGATGAAGTCTCTCATGATGCCAGGTACTACAACGTTTACCTCGCTCGACACCCGTTTCCAACCTGGTAACCGGCGTGCGACCGGGGCCGTATCTTTTTCTGTGTGCCTATTGCTGCCTGATTCTACTGGGATGTACGGAGATGCAACATGGTGGCTTGCGTTTTGGCCTTGCGGCGATGCCTGTCACCTTGGATCCACGTTACGCGACCGACGCCGCCTCGTCGCGTATCAATCGGCTAATTTACGATCGTCTCGTCGATTTCGATGATTCTTTGATGCCTGCCCCGGCGCTTGCCGCGTGGCGGCGCCTGTCCCCGAGGCATTATCGTTTCACGCTTACGAAGAACGCTGTCTTCAGTAATGGTGCTCCGCTGACAATGGCCGACGTTCGAGCCACCTATGCGTCGATTCTGGATCCGAAGCAGGCCTCGCCGCATCGTATGTCGCTGATCAATATTCGAGCCATGGAGGTCATTGATGATCATGTCATGGATTTTACGCTTGAAAAACCCGACCTGCTATTCCCTGGCAGACTATCGATCGGTATCCTGCCTGCGACTTTCATCGCCAAGGGACACCCGTTCAATACCCAGCCTGTGGGCAGTGGCGCCTTTGAGTTCACCGAGTGGCCCGACGAAGGGCATCTGATACTGAAGCGGAAGCGTGATGGCCTGCGGCTAGCATTTATCGCCGTCAAGGATCCTACCGTCAGGGTCCTCAAGCTCGTGCGTCGCGAAATCGACATGTTGCAAAACGACCTGCCGCCCGAACTGATCGATTATCTTTCCGAGCAATCGGGGATGCATGTTAAGCGTGCACCGGGCTCGAAGTTTGCCTATTTGGGGTTTAATCTCGATGAACCCGTTAGCGGAAACCTTGCCTTACGGCAAGCCATCGCTGTCGGCATTGATCGCGAGGCTATCATTCATCATGTCCTCGGTGGCGCGGCGCGTCCAGCCACCTCGTTGTTGCCTCCCGATCATTGGGCCGGCAATCCGGACCTTGAGGCGCCGGGCTACGATCCAGTGCGAGCCCGCGCAATCCTCTCAGCGGCAGGGTTAGTCGGTGAGCGGCGGCCTGAGCTCGTCTACAAGACCTCAAATGACCCCTTTCGGCTGCGAATCGCGACGATATTACAACAGCAACTGGCCCGAATTGGGGTCGACGTTACGCTGCGTAGTTATGATTGGGGTACCTTCTATGGTGACATCAAGGCAGGACGTTTTCAGATGTTCAGTCTCATGTGGGTAGGCATCAAGCTTCCCGATATCTTTCGCTATGTATTTCACAGTGAGTCTATCCCACCCGATGGCGCAAATCGGGGGCGCTACCGGAGTCCGGGCGCCGATCATTTGATTGAGCGCGCGGAGGATGCCAAAACTCTAGGGCAGGCCATCAAGGCTTATCGTGCGCTACAGGCGAAGGCTATGGCGGATCTGCCCTACGTACCGCTATGGTACGAAGACAATGTATTTGTTAGCAGGGACAACGTGATCGATTATCGTATGGCCATGGATGGAAATTTTGATGGTCTGGAAACGGTGGAGAGTCGGTGAAGCGCGGCATCGTGATTGACCTCAAACGTCAGCGCCTATGGGCGCTGGACGAAGGGATCGTTTGCCGCGCGGCAGCTGTCTCTACATCCGCTCAGGGATCTGGAGAGCAGCAGGGCAGCGGTTGCACTCCCCGTGGCCAGCATGAGGTTTGCGCGCGCATCGGAGACAGATGTCAGATCAACACAGTCTTCGTGGGGCGCCAGGCCACGGGCGAGATTTACACGCCGGAGTTGGGCCGTGCTCATCCTGAACGGGACTGGATTCTGACCCGCATCCTCTGGTTGTCGGGACTTGAAGCGGGCCGCAATCAGTGTGGCGAGCTCGACAGCCGGCAGCGCTATATCTACATCCATGGGTGCCCGGACGAATCGCCGATAGGGGTTGCGGTCTCTCACGGATGTATTCGGATGCGCAATAGAGAACTCGTGGAGCTATTCGACTGGGCTCTGGTGGGCGAGCGCGTCCTGATCACCGAGGATATCGATGCCGTCGAAGATCCGGATATACGCGGCGCTGTCGTGCGTTGGGAAGCGACCGGGTGAGATGGGTTTTCCTGCCTCGTCTGTTAAGCGCCTGCGTCGTGGTTGTCGGCGTCTGTAGCTTGGTCTTCCTGCTGATCCATCTTGTGCCGGGGGACCCGGTGGAGGTCATCCTTGGCGAGTCGAGTCAACCGGCCGATCGGGCGGCTCTACGTGCGGCCTTGGGGTTGGATCAGCCCTTGTTGGTCCAGTATGGCCGCTATCTGCAGCAGCTTGCCCATCTGGACCTGGGGCAGTCCCTGCATTCACGTAAGCCCGTGGCAGACCTGCTTGCCGAACGCATACCAGCGACCTTGGAGCTGGCTGTCGCGGCCTTGGTCGTTGCAATCCTGATGGCCGTACCGCTGGGGATCATCGCCGCGATCAACCGGGACAAGGCCGGTGATCACATGGCCATGTCTTTTGCGATGCTAGGAGTCTCCATTCCTAACTTCTGGATGGGGCCGATTTTGATCCTTATTTTCTCCCTATGGCTCGGTTGGCTGCCCGTTAGCGGGCGCGAGTCTGCCGCATCGCTGGTGTTGCCCGCATTGACCTTGGGGACCGGGATGGCAGCGATCCTGTCACGCATGATTCGAACCACCTTGCTCGATGTCCTGGCCGAAGACTACATACGGACCGCGCAGGCCATTGGCTTGAGCCGGAGGCGCATCATCCTGCATCATGCCTTGAAGAATACCTTGTTACCGGTCATGACCCTGATCGGCTTGCAACTGGGCGCGCTACTGGCGGGCGCCGTGATTACCGAGATCGTTTTTTCCTGGCCAGGCATAGGCCAACTCACGATCGAGGCAATACAGCGCAGAGATTATCCGGTTCTTCAAGGTAGCGTGCTGCTGATCAGCCTGACCTATGTTTCGGTCAACACGCTGACGGATGTCGTGACCTCGTGGTTCGACCCTCGTATCCGCATCAGAGGAGACTGAGATGCGGGAACGTATTGCCTGGTTGATCATCCTGGTCTGGGTGTTGGCCGCCCTGATTGGACCAACCTTGGCCTCGGGGGCCAACGTAGTTGATCTCGATCATATCCTTTCCTGGCCTGATTCAGCGGGTTGGCTGGGCTACGACGACCTGGGCCGCCCGCTGGGCGCCCGTCTGCTCGTTGGCGCCCGTTACTCCTTGTTGGTGGCCTTTTGGGTCGTGACGGTATCGGCATCCATCGGTACGACGATCGGCATCGTGTCCGCCTACGTCGGGGGGAGGATCGACCATCTCATTGTTCGCGTCATCGACATCTTTCTAGCCTTTCCGGGAATCCTGCTCGCGATTGCACTGGCTGGCCTGATGGGTCCAGGGATCGACAACGTTGTGTTTGCCCTTAGCGTCGTCGGTTGGGTCGGCTTCGCGCGCCTTGCCAGGGTGCAGACCCTGTCCTTGAAACATCGTGAACACGTCCAGGCAGCCATTTCCTTAGGTAGTCGCAGCGGACGCATCATGTTCCGGCACCTACTACCCCTATTGGTCTCACCCTTGATCATTGAGGCGACGTTTGCCATCGCAGGGGTCGTGATAGCAGAGGCGGGGCTTTCCTTTTTGGGCTTGGGGATTCAGCCGCCGACGCCCTCCTGGGGCAGCATGATTCGTGACGGTACCCGCTACATGTTGGTGTCTCCTCATATGGTCCTGGCGCCCGGACTGACCTTGATGCTCGTGGTATTGGCGATCAACTTACTGGGGGATCGTCTGGGTGATCGCCTCAATGTCAGGAGGGAGGGCGCATAGCGGCACAGAGCACAGCGTCATTTGGGTGCACCATTCGATCGATGAGCGAAACGCGTCAGTCGGTTGTAGTCTCCCACGCGCACTGCTTGATATGTCAACCCAAAGCAGAAATGTCCCCTTGGGTGGTTCAGGTCTGTGTG
>CAZASZ010000025.1:14731-29071 GCA_964487925.1 uncultured Gammaproteobacteria bacterium | reverse complement strand
GATGCGTCGTGGTTGGTGCTTTGTCTACGCAGCATTGATCCGGCTATAACTCGGGGGGGGTGTATGCGAATAATGCCTTATATATACCTGTTGGACTAAAGGTAATTGCAGACCGAGGCGATAAGTACCATGATTAATCCCGTTTATCTTAAGGTGACCTTATGGCTGGTGTAATTGAAGGCATACAGGAGCTAACTGAGCTCGCCGGTAACAACCGGATGGAGCTCTTGATGTTTCATCTAACGGACGGTAACCACCGTTACGGAATCAATGTGTTTAAAGTTCAGGAGGTGACTCAATGCCCTCCTTTGACGAAGATGCCGGGCGCACACCCTTGTGCTGCGGGGATTGCGGTAATCCGTGGTCGCAGCATTCCGGTCTTCGATCTGGCCAAGGCGGTGGGTCTGGAGCCGCTGGAGTCGTATGAAAACTGCTTCGTAATTGTTACCGAGTACAACCGCAGTGTGCAGGGTTATGCTGTCCATCGCGTGGACCGCATCATCAATACCAACTGGTCCGATGTTATGCCTCCGCCCAAGACCTTGGGACCGAATTGCTATCTCACCGCCGTCACCCGCGTCGATGAGGACTTCGTGGAGATTATCGATATTGAAAAGGTGCTCGACGAGGTAGATGAGGCGGATGAGGAAATCTCGTTTGAATTTTCCGAGGCCGGGCACCACATTGTCGAGGAGGCCGGTTGGATAATTCTAGTCGTCGACGACTCGGCGGTTGCCCGTAAGCAAGTGACCAATCCTTTGAAAAGTCTGGGATTACAGGTGATTACGGCGAAGGATGGCAAGGAGGCCTTGGAACTCCTGCGCGATTGGTCTACTAACGATCAGAATATGCTGAACCATCTCGCGATGGTGCTCTCGGATATCGAAATGCCCGAGATGGATGGCTATACTTTAGTGACAAAGATACGTGAGGACGCCGCGTTGTCAAACCTGCATGTCGTGCTACACAGCTCAGTAACCGGGGTTTTTAACCAAGCCATGGTTGAGAAGGTGGGGGCCAACTTGTTTATTCCTAAATACGACCCCGATGAACTCGCCATAATTGTGATAAACCGACTCAAAGCGATTCAGCCCAACAATCTTCTTTCCTGATTTCGATGTCGGATTTCAATATTACAGTTGCTGAGTACCAAGAGTTCCATGATTACCTGGAGAAAAGCTGCGGTATTGTCCTGGGGCCCAATCGGCAATACCTGATCACGAGCCGGTTGCACATGCTGTTGAGACATGCCGCTATCGATACATTGAGCCATCTGATGGAGCGGCTCAGGTCCGGGGATTCCCGGCTTAGGATCGATGTCATCGATGCCATGACGACGAACGAGACCTCTTGGTTTCGTGATACCGTGCCGTTCGAGGTGCTGGATCGCGTGATCCTTGAGGACCTTTATAATCGTAAGGTTACAGACGCCAAATTTTGGTCGGCGGCCTGTTCGTCGGGGCAGGAGGCTTATTCCATGAGTATGGTCATCGAGGAGTTTATGTCCCGGCGAGCGATGGCGTTGAGAAATTCAACGATACTCGCGACAGATATTTCCACAAAGGTGCTGAATCAGGCCAGAAGCGCCGTCTACGACGAAGCACAGCTTGGTCGTGGATTATCGGCGAAGCGGCGGACTGCTCATTTTGAGTCCTTCGAATTCGGTTTTCGCGTCAAGGATAAAGTCCGCAGCCGAGTTCGATTCAAAGAGCAGAACCTGCAGCAGGAAATTGCCACCCCCGGCAAATTCGACTGCATTTTTTGCCGCAACGTCCTGATCTATTTTTCCACCGCTGCTCGGGCGTCCATCATCGAGCACTTTTGGAGCGACCTTAAACCGGGCGGTTATCTCCTCCTGGGCGGGGCTGAGAGTCCCGTCGGTAGCCAGGCCCGGTTTGAAACCAAGATCGAAAATAAATACCTGTACTACAAGAAGAAATAAGGAATTTTCTGGAAAGGGCCCGAACCATGAAGGTGGTTCGGGCCCTTTTTGTTTGCAGGATTATCCCCGCTACGTCTGAGATAAACGCATTGCCCCAGCGTTTGTGACTCCATTATTGCTGGCATCACTGTTGCATAGGAGTTTACGGATTCTTAGATAAAAGGTTTAGCAGCATGTCATCCGCGATCGATCAAGCATTCGGTATTAAGGCCCGGGCCATGTCGGTATACGCCAAGCGCGCCGAGGTGCTTGCTGCCAATATTGCCAATACGGACACGCCAAATTTTAAGGCGAGAGACCTCGATTTCCAGGCGCTGCTCAGCGAGGCGCAACAAAAAGATGGCTCAACCGCATCCATGACCAAGACTTCTGCGGGGCATCTTGGTGTTTCCGGCAGTACGGGGGAGCCAGTTCTGAAATACAGAACACCGCTACAGTCTTCCCTGGACGGCAATACTGTCAATAGTGAGGTTGAACAGGCGAGTTTTGCCGAAAACAACATCAAGTATCAGGCAAGTTTTTCCTTTCTCAATGGGACGATAAAAGGTCTCATGACGGCGATCAGGGGAGAATAAACATGTCCTTATTCAGCGTATTCAATATTGCCGGTTCGGCGCTCAGCGCGGAGAACGTCAGGCTCAATACGACGGCGAGTAATCTGGCTAATGCTCAAAGTGTCAGCAGTACCGAAGCGGATACCTATAGGGCGCGACAGCCAGTTTTTTCCGCAGTGTTGCAACAGCAGGCGGGTACCGGCGCGAAGACGCCCGGTGTCCAGGTGTCCACCATCGTGGAGGACCAGTCTCAACCCATTCGCAAGTATTCGCCCGGACACCCGATGGCCGACCAGGAAGGGTACATCTATATGCCAAACGTTAACCCAGTCGAGGAGATGGCGAACATGATCTCGGCCTCGCGTTCCTACCAGAGCAACGTTCAGGTCATGGAAAGTGCCAAGCAGATGATGCAGATGACCCTGCGTCTCGGTAAATCTTAGCCGGTGATGGAGGAGAATCATGACCGTAATCAATAATCAGGTACTCAGCGATCTCGGTTTGGGTAAGCCCCAGTCGACCGCCGCCAATGATAAAAGTCAGTTGGGGCAGCAGGACTTCCTGCGTCTTATGACGACCCAGCTCAATAACCAGGATCCTATGAAACCGATGGCGAGCGGTGAATTTTATAGCCAAATCGCGCAATTCAGCTCGGTTGCCGGTATCCAGGATCTGCAGAAGTCCTTCAGTCAAGTGAGCGCGGCTATGTTATCCAGCCAGTCTCTTCAGGCCTCCGGGTTGGTCGGCCGGGACGTACTGGTTCCCGCGCAAACGGGGCAACTGACGCAAGGTAGTGAGATCCAGGGCGCAATCAGTGTGCCGGCAGATATGCAATCCTTACAGTTGGATATCACCGACGCAGCCGGCAGCCTCATTCGAACAATTGATGTGGGCGATCAGAGCGCAGGCATGGCCAAGTTTCAGTGGGATGGCCGCGACGCTTCAGGCGAATTGGCCGCTAGCGGAAGCTATTCGATCAAGGCCGGTGGGTTACTCAGCGGTCAGCAAGTAGCACTCGATACCTTGGTCGCCGACCGTGTTGATAGCGTCACGATCAATCAAAGCGGGCAGGGTGTCCGTCTGAATCTCAACGGCCACGGTGCAATGGACCTGGCTGCAGTTCAACAGATTATGTAACTCGAGCATAGGAGCAATCACATGCCATTTCGTACTGCACTGAGTGGTCTGAACGCCACTTCGACCGAACTTCGGGTGATCGGCAACAACGTCGCGAACGCGTCGACGATGGGCTTCAAGAAGTCCCGGACCCAGTTTTCCGATATCTATGCGACCAGCAATCTTGGCGCCGCAGTTAACGCGGTGGGTAGCGGCGTACGTGTCGGCGATATCGCGCAAGAGTTTTCCCAGGGCAACATCGAATTCACGAATAACTTTCTGGACCTTGCGGTCAGCGGGCAAGGGTTTTTCCGCCTCAGCGACAATGGTTCAACGGTATTCAGTCGGAACGGCGCCTTCAATGCCGACCGGGATGGCTATATCTCGAATGCAGGCGGTCAGCGATTGACGGGTTATCAGGCGGACAGCAGCGGCAACATTACCGGGGCCATCGGCGATATCCATTTGGATGCCGCCAATATTTCGCCTAAATCGACCGCGAATATCACACTGGGCCTGAATCTGGATGCGGCGTCCGGTGTGCCGGCCGCCCCGCTGGCGACCTCGCTGTTTACGCTGGGGAGCGCGGGCGCCAATCCGGTGCTGGATACTGGCGATTCTCCGGTCACGACGGCTGCGATGAGCCTCGTGGACAGTTATGGCAATGCCGTCGCCGGTGGGCAGCTCCAGTTTACCCATGTTTCCGGCAATCAATGGAATGTCGACCTCACGGGCGCGGGCGGCAGCACGACAGCGGGTACCTTTACGATCGGCACTGACAGCACGGCCACGCTGACCTGGGATCCGGATGGCGGCGCGGGCGCGCAGGCTGCGCAGACATTGACCATGGACGTTACGGCCATGACGCAGGCCACCGGTGGCGGCGCGACCGACCTGACGGCCGCCGCAAATGGTTCGCTACAGGGCGCCTTCAGCATTACGGATGCCTCGACCTATAACAATTCAACGTCGATGACGCTTTATGACTCACAGGGCTCCACTCATCTGGCGACGCTCTATTATCGTAAAACGGGTATTCCGAATCAGTGGGAGGCCTACACCTATGTTGATGGTCGGCAGGTTCCGGGTGCTCAGGCCAACGGCTCCGATCAGCTGACATTCACGACCGACGGCGCTCTGTCCCGGATGAATGGCGCCGTGACCCCGCCTGCCACGATCAATGTGTCCAATTTCGCGCTTGGCGGCGCCGCCTCGACCATGACGTTTACGATGGACTATACCGGAACGACCCAGTTTGGCGGCGGTTTCGACGTCAACTCGCTGAGTCAGGACGGTTATACGACGGGTCGTCTGAGCGGTGTCAATATCGATACCTCCGGTGTTGTTCAGGCCCGCTTCAGCAATGGTCAGACGCGCAATCTGGCCCAGGTCGCACTGGCAAAATTTTCGAATGACCAAGGACTGTCGCAACTTGGCGACAACGCTTGGGCCGAGAGCTATGGATCGGGTACCCCGATCGTCGGTACGCCAGGCAATTCAAGTCTGGGTCTGGTTCAGTCCGGCGCCTTGGAAGGGGCAAACGTCGATCTGACCGAGGAACTCGTAACCATGATTACGGCGCAACGGAATTTTCAGGCCAATGCCCAGGTGATATCCACGGCTGACACCGTAACGCAGTCGATTATTAATCTTCGGTAAGTTGGCCCGATTCCTGCAGCGTTCTTTAGTGTGAATGGCTGACAACAAGAGATTGACGCCCTTTCGGGCTGCGGCCATGAAACCGGAGGAGTTAGGAAACGATGGATAGAATGCTCTATCTCGCCATGAACGGCGCCAAGCAGATCATGCAGGCGCAGACGGTCAATGCCCAGAACCTGGCCAATGCGAATGTGACGGCCTTTCGGGAAGACCTGGCCTCGTTCCAGCAGTTGCCTGTGAATGGCCCCGGATATTCGAGCCGGGTCTACGTCGCTGATCAAGGTATGGGTGTCAATTTCCAGTCGGGGGAAATCGTCAATACTGGACGAGACCTCGACGTAGCCGTATCCGGCGAGGGTTGGCTAGCGGTTCAGGATCTGGATGGAAATGAGAGCTACACGCGGGCCGGAAAGCTCAATCTGTCAGCCGACGGACTGCTGACGACCGCCGATGGCCGTCCGGTCATCGGGAACGGCGGTGGCCCGATCACGATCCCCCCTTCGGAGAAGATCGAGATAGGCAAGGACGGCACGATCTCGGTACGTCCGCTCGGACAAAGTGCGGATGCCCTTGTGACCGTGGACCGTATCAAACTCGTCAAACCCGATATCCATAACATGACCAAGGGGCGTGACGGGCTCATGCAATTGAGTGATGGTTCGGTCGCCGATGCGGTCGCCGATGTGAGCCTGGTTTCCGGCGCCTTGGAAAAGAGCAACGTCAATACCATTGATGCCATGGTCAATATGATCAGCCTGGCTAGACAGTACGAAATGCAGGTCAAGCTTATGAGTACGGCTCAGGAGAACGACAACGCGTCGTCCAAATTGATTTCGAGCAATTAATGAAGACCGCGAGACTTAGGTCCCGTTTGATTCAGTAGGAGGATACAGCATGAACCAGACACTTTGGGTCGCCAAGACCGGCCTCGACGCGCAGCAGACGAGGATGTCTGTCATCGCCAACAATCTTGCCAACGCCAATACCACCGGGTTCAAGCGTGGTCGGGCAGAATTTCAGGATCTGCTCTATCAGAACGTGCGGCAAGTGGGGGCCCAGGTCTCTCAGGATTCGCAGCTGCCGACAGGTCTGAATCTGGGTACCGGAGTTCGGCTGGTCGCGACCGAAAAGCTGTTTACCCAGGGCAATAGCTTTCAGACGGGCAACTCACTCGATCTTGAGATCGAAGGCCGCGGATTTTTTCAGGTCGTGCTGCCGGACGGTACGACTGGGTACACGCGTGACGGTAGTTTTCACACCGACAACCAAGGGCAGATGGTTGATGCCAGCGGCAATGTATTACAGCCGCCGATCACGATCCCGACCAACGCGCAAAGCGTGACCATCGGCGGTGATGGGGTTGTATCCATCACGACCCCGGGTAATGCCACGCCAACTCAGGTCGGCGCCCTTCAGCTCGCCGATTTTATCAACGTTACGGGCCTGCAGCCTGTCGGTAACAACCTCTATGTCGAATCCGCCGCCAGCGGCAGCCCACAGACTGGGACGCCGGGACTCAATGGGGTTGGGTCGCTCAATCAGGGTTCTCTGGAGAGTTCGAATATCAATATCGTCGAGGAGCTCGTCAATATGATCGAGGCCCAGCGCTCCTATGAGATGAGTTCCAAGGCCATTTCGACCGCCGATCAGATGATGCAGTACACCAATAACAACCTCTAGCCGATGCCTCGCCCCGACATGAAACATCGCGCCCTTTTCGTCGTCGCCGTCCTGATCCTGGTGTCCGGCTGCGCCATGCAGAAACCGAAGCCGGTTGAAGATGCGGCTGCCGAGATACCGTTCCCGGAAATGCCGCCCAAGATTCAGACCGATGGGGCGATCTATTATCAACAGGGATTTGGGTCGTTACTGTTCGGCGACGTTCGCGCGCGTCATGTCGGCGATATCATCACGGTCACGCTATCCGAGCAGACCAATGCGACCAAGGAGGCCACGACTTCGACGGCCAAGGATAACTCGGTAGATGTCGCGACACCGACCCTGCTCGGTAACGCATTGAAATTTTCGACGCCGTTTCAGGGTGGACAGAACAGTTCGCTTGAGACGGGGTTATCGTCAAGCAAATCATTCGATGGGTCTGGCTCGAGCGCCCAGAGCAACCAGTTGACCGGCAGTATCAGCGCGGTCGTGACCGAGGTCCTGCCCAACGGATATCTTCGGATCCGTGGTAAGAAGGTCATCTCGATCAATCAGGGTGACGAGTTCATCGAACTGACTGGCGTAGTGCGTCCTGTCGACGTCAACCCCGATAACTCCATTTCATCTCGTCTGGTCGCGAATGCTCGTATCGCATATACCGGCGAGGGCGCGGTCTCCAGCGCCAATAGTATGGGCTGGCTGGCTGGCTTCTTTAACAGCGACTGGTGGCCATTCTAATGAAACGAATCCTTATATTGATCGTTGGGTTGGCGCTGGCGAGTATCGCTCAGGCAGATCGGATCAAGGATATTGCCGACGTCGCGGGGGTGCGGAGCAATCAGTTGATTGGCTATGGTCTCGTCGTGGGATTGGATGGATCCGGTGACCAAGTCAGCCAAACCCCTTTCACCGTGCAGAGCATGAAGAACATGCTGGCGCAGTATGGCATTACGATGCCGGCCAATGTGACTCCTCAAGTCAAAAATATCGCGGCGGTCATGGTCCATGGCGACCTGCCGCCCTTCGCCAAGGCCGGGCAGCGCATCGATGTCACGGTGTCGTCGTTGGGAAATGCCTCCAGTCTGCGTGGTGGGACGCTGCTCATGACGCCGCTCAAGGGCGCCGACGGTGAGGTTTATGCACTGGCCCAAGGCAGCCTGATCGTTGGCGGCCTAGGCGCCCAGGGCAGCGATGGTTCCAAGATTACGATCAACGTCCCGAGTGTTGGGATGATTCCCAATGGCGCAAGCGTGGAGCGGCCGTCACCGACCCGTTTGGGAGGGCTTGATGCCTTGACGCTGAACCTGCACAGCGGAGACTTTACGACCGCGAAGCGGGTTGCCGATGCGATCAATACTGCGATTGGGATGGGTACGGCCTATCCCATGGACGATACCTCCGTGCGGGTTCAAGCACCACGTAACCAAGGACAGCGCGTCGTATTTATGTCCATGATTGAAAACTTGACACTCGAACCCGGAGAGGCCTCGGCCAGAGTGATCATCAACTCGCGTACCGGCACGGTCATCATCGGTCAACGTGTCCGCGTTACCGCCGCTGCGGTTGCGCACGGTAGTCTCGTCGTGACCGTCACGGAGAATCAGCAGGTGAGTCAGCCTGGTCCATTGTCGGGTGGGCAGACGACCGTCGTCCCACAAAGCAATGTTCAGATCGAAGAAGGTAACAAACGGATGTTCCTGTTTTCTCCCGGCGTCTCTCTCCAGAACATCGTCGAGGCGGTCAACAAGGTCGGGGCAGCGCCCGGTGACCTGGTGGCCATCCTCGAGGCCCTCAAGGCCGCGGGCGCCCTCCACGCAGAACTCATCGTGATCTAACGATGGGGAGCGAATCAATGGGATATCAAGATGATTGATCCGGCAGCCATGCAAGGAGGAGGGGCGGTCTATACCGACCTCAAGGGACTCAATCAGTTGCGCGGTCAACCGGCCAACGAGGAGACTTTGCGCAAGGTCGCCAATCAGTTTGAGGCCCTGTTTACCCAGATGATACTCAAGCAGATGCGCGCCTCGCTGCCGAAGGGTGGCCTGTTCGATAGCAATCAGACCGAGATGTATCAGGGCATGTTCGATCAGCAGGTGTCATTGTCGCTGAGTCAAAACTCCGGAATGGGTTTGTCCGAACTACTGGTCAAGCAGTTGGGTAAGAATTTGCCGCAGGAGGCCGCGGGTACTGATACTTTGGATCCGCAAGTGGTCGATAGTTCCGAAAAGGGGGAGGTAGGCCGCAATGTCTAGTGGGGTTTTGGGCGTAGGTGTATCGGGGCTTACAGCCGCTCAGCGGTCGCTGTCGACTGCCTCGCACAATATCGCCAACGTCAATACCGACGGATATTCCCGTCAACGTGTAGACCAAGTTGCTCGTGACCCGCTATTCATGGGGAGCAACTACCTTGGCACGGGGGTGCAGGTTGATTCGGTCAAACGCATCGTCAGTGATTTTCAGGACTTGCAGATCCGAAACAGCAGCGCAGGTCTGAGCCAGGCCCAGACTTATCAAAGCATGGCGGCGAGGGTCGATAATCTCTTCACCGACCCAACGACGGGTTTGTCATCCAGCCTTCAGGCCTTCTACGACGCGGTTCAAGGTGTTGCTAACTCGCCATCGACCCTACCGGAACGACAGGTTATGTTGAGCAGCGGCGATACCCTAGCCGGACGCTTTCACGACATCATCGGGCAACTTAATAACCTCCGTGACGAATTCGACAGCCAACTGAGGTCCAATGTGACTGAAGTCAACACGATGAGTCAGTCGATCGCGGATATCAATCGCCAAATCGTCCTTGCCTCGAGTGTCGGAAACGGTCAACCAAACGATCTACTTGATCGCCGCGACCAGCTGATTCGTCAGCTATCGGAAAAGGTCGCTACGACCACGGTTGTTCAGGACGACGGTTCGATCAACGTCTCCATCGGTAATGGTCAGGCCCTGGTCACCGGTAGCGAGGCGCGCAAGCTGACTGTCTCCGAGAGCACCTTTGACTCGTCCCGTTTGGAGATCTCCTATGAGACCCCTAGCGGACCGATGGAGATCACCAGGCAGATCAGGGGGGGCGTGCTTGGCGGGCTGGTGGGCTTCAGAACTCAGGTCCTCGATCCGGCCACCAATACCTTGGGCAAGATCGCTGTCGGCGTGTCTTCGGCGGTCAATGCCCAGCATCAGCTTGGCATTGATTTAAAGGGTAATGCGGGCGGGGATTTTTTCTATGCCCTGGATAGCGGTACGACGCCAGCTGCGGTACAGGTGCTTGGGGCGCAATCCAACTCCACTGTGGTTCCTGCCGCGATCTCGGCCGCGATCACCGATATCGCGAGCCTCACTAGCAGCGACTATCGATTGGATCGTAAGGGTAACGAGTACAGCGTCACTCGTATATCCGACGGTCAGGTCACTCGCCTGACGGGTTTCCCCGCAAGCCCCGCAACGGTTGATGGAGTTACGATCCAATTGACTTCGGGCGCCATGGCCGATGGCGATGCCTTTTTGATCCAGCCGACCAGCAAGGCCGCAGCCGGGTTCACACTGGCGATCAGCGATCCTTCGCAGATCGCCGCCGCGTCGCCCCAACGCAGCGCAGCCGATGCGAGCAACGCCGGGACAGCGACGATCTCGGCAGCCACGGTCGCCGATTCATCTACCTATGTGGCAGGTAACTATCAAATTCAGCTCGGAGCAACGACCGCAGCGGTCGCCAACGGGACCAGCGGGACCATTTCCGATACCGGCGCGGCCAATAACCTTCAGTATCAGCTCGCGATCAACGGCGTTACGGTCTATACCCAGGACGAAGGTACGGCGCCACTCGCGGATCTGAATGCCGTGGCTGCCAATATCAATGACGATGTGGCTACGACCGGGGTTAGAGCTTACGTCGATGCCTCGGCTAACCGACTGTACCTCGCCAACGACCCGGCGCGGGCCGGAACGATCACCGTCAACGAGACGCTGGTCGATAGCGGAGGCGCGCCGTTGGACTCCGGTGACAGTGTGACCGGTTATTTCGGCGGCGCCCTGACCGGTGCCTCGACGAGCGCTTCGGTGACGTATTCATCGGCGGACGGATATTTAGTTCAGAATTCATCTGGGACCGTGATTGCCGATGGCGCGTATACAAGTCCGACGACGCTGAATTTTAACGGTATATCGGTCGACATCTCCGGAAACGCCGCGATTGGTGACCGTTTTAGTGTGAACACAAATAACAACGGTGTCGGTGACAACCGGAATGCCCTGGCGCTGGCCGGTCTGCAGAACGCGCTGATCATGGACGGTGGCACGGCCACCGTCGGGGATATCTATTCCGGTATGGTCGTTGACGTCGGCAACAGGACGTCTCAGGCTGAGATCACGATGTCCGCTCAGGAATCCCTATTGACAGCCGCTGAGGCGGATAGGGCCGCGACATCGGGAGTCAATCTCGATGAGGAGGCCGCCGCAGTGATGAAATTTCAGCAGGCCTATCAGGCCTCGGCCCAGGTCATCTCGACGGCTAACTCGCTTTTTGCCACCTTATTGGCAGCATTCCGATAACCGTTTTCGTCAGAGACTGAGCGGCGGGTGAAGGAGTAAAGAATATGCGTATTTCAACAGCACAGCTTCATCAGACGGCCTTGGGCGGCATACTCAACCAACAGAGTGAGCTCAGCCAGATCCAGATGCAGATCGCGTCCGGAAAAAAAATCCAGTCCGCGGCGGACGATCCCTCCGGCACAGCTACCTCGATGCAGTTGACTCAGGCGGTTGCGATGACGGACCAATTTCAAAAGAACGGGAATCTTGCCGAGGACAGAGTCAGCCAGGAGGAACAGTCCCTGAATCAAGTCAATCTGGTGCTGGACCGAGTTCGCGAGTTGACGCTTCAAGGCAACAACGGAACATTGGGCGCCAAGGATCGACAGATGATCGTGGCCGAATTGCAGCAACGATTCGATGAATTGCTGGCCTATACGAATGCCAAGGACTCGGCCGGCGAATTCTTGTTTGCAGGTTATCAGAGTCATACCCAGCCGTTCAGTCAGAGCGGGGCCGGTACGGTCACCTATAACGGCGATAGTGGTCAGCGTTTCTTGCAGATTGGTCAGGATCGGCAAATCGCCGTGACGGATTCCGGAGACAGGGTGTTTCAAGGTGTTCCCAGTGGCAATGGCGATTTCGTGACGGCGGGTGACTCCACCAATTCCGGTAGCGGTATCGTGACCGCCGGCAGGGTCTCGGATGCGACCCTCTATCATGGCGAACGCTATTCCCTGACGTTTACCGCCAGCGACGCCTATGAGGTGCGCGATGCCTCGGGGGGCTTGGTTCTAAGTGACACCTATGTGTCGGGTTCCGATATCACGTTTTCCGGAATACAGTTCGGGATCTCGGGTTCCCCTGCGGTCGGTGACAAGTTTAGCGTCGCTCCGAGTACTAGACAGGACGTCTTTTCCGTCATCACATCGGCGATCAACGCCCTATCTACCAGCGAAGATAGCCCGCAGGGGCGCGCAAATAGGGCAAACCTTCTTGGGCAGGCCATTATCGGCATTGATCAGTCTCAAGAGCAGATCCGCGGCTTTCAAGCCGAGACCGGGGCGCGACTCAATGCGCTACAGTCGCAGTCCGATGTCAACGCGAGTCAAAAACTGCAATTTCAGTCAACGCTCTCAAGTTTGAACGATCTCGATTACGCTAGTGCGATCACGAAACTGAATCAGTACACAGTGGGCCTCCAGGCGGCACAGCAGTCTTACGCTCGGATACAGGGACTCAGTCTGTTCAATTATCTCTAGGGGCCTCGCGTCCACACGCCTGCCCTCTGGCAGGTGCTCGTATTTCCACTCATTTGAGCTGTGCTAGAATACGCCCGAGCCCGGTGCAGGCCGGATTAACCATGCCCATAGAAGGATCGGCGTAAGTTTGCAGTCTCATCGTTCTCAATTCAGACGCTATGGTCGGCGTACCGCGATCGTGGGTCATGACTTCGTCATGGTGTTGGCAGCGTGGTTATTGGCGTTCATGGTGCCCTATAACCTGGCCTTGCCCGGTTCTGTTTGGCCGGCTTTCTGGCAGAGTTTGGTGGTGGTCGCCGTAGTGCAGAGCCTGTTGCTTTGGCGACAAGGCCTCTATAAAGGCATGTGGCGGTTTGCCAGTATCCCTGATCTTTGGAATATTCTTCGCGCGGTCACCTATGGCACCTTGGGTGCCGTTTCAATCCTGTTTGTCGCCAACAGGATGGACAGCGTACCGCGTACCAGTCTGATCTTCTTTCCGGTGTTCCTGACGATATTGCTGGGCGCGCCTCGTCTTCTGTATCGCATGTGGAAAGAGCATCGCTTTACCCTGCCTCATCTTCAGGGGGGCGCCAAGCGTGTGTTAGTGCTCGGCGCTGGACGCGCGGGAGAGATGCTGGTTCGCGAGATGCGGCGTGACGATACCTATCTGCCGGTTGGTTTTCTTGACGACAATGCTGTGCTCAAGGGTAATCAGGTCCAAGGGTTGCCTATTCTTGGCGGGCTCGAACAGCTTAATTCCGTGATCGATGAGATAGATGTTGACCTCGTGATCATCGCGATGCCCTCGTTGAGCGGAGATCAGATGCGGCGGATCGTCGAGTTGTGTGAAGACGGTTCGGCCCCCTTTCAGACTCTTCCTGATCTTCAGGGGCTCAAGGACAAGCGCGTCTCGGTGTCCGAGTTGCGCGAGGTCTCCATCGAAGATCTATTGGGTCGGGAGACGGTTTCGTTGGATTGGCATGCCATCAGTGCTGATTTGTCCAACAAGCGTATCCTCGTCAGCGGTGGCGGCGGTTCGATCGGTTCGGAACTCTGCCGACAGTTGGCGGCCCTGGGGCCGTCGCAGCTGATCGTGTTTGAGAACAATGAATTCAATCTTTATCAGATAGAGCGTGAGCTTCGGCTGTCTTTTCCGGATCTACCGCTCGAGGCCGTGCTGGGTGATGTGCGAGAGCAGGTAGCGGTCGATTATGTATTTGCGCGCGTACGGCCACAGGTTGTGTTCCATGCGGCTGCCTACAAGCATGTGCCGATGCTCGAGGGGCAGGCCAGGGAAGCGGTCAGGAATAACGTCCTGGGGACCAAGCTCATGGCGGAAACCGCGGATCGATACCAGGTCGACACCTTCGTCATGATCTCTTCCGATAAGGCCGTCCACCCTGCCAATGTCATGGGGGCCAGCAAGCGTATCGCGGAGATTTATTGTCAGGGCCTATCGAAGCGATCGTCGACGCGTTTCCTGACGGTCAGGTTTGGCAACGTCCTCGGTTCCACCGGGAGCGTAGTGCCTTTGTTTCGCAAGCAGATTGCGGCCGGCGGGCCCGTGACCGTGACCCATCCGGAGATCACGCGTTTTTTTATGACTATTCCGGAGGCCTGCCAGTTGATCATGCAG
>CAZASZ010000025.1:0-14631 GCA_964487925.1 uncultured Gammaproteobacteria bacterium | reverse complement strand
TCATCCTCGTCTATGGACTGGGGTGATTTCAGCGATAAGCTGTCAATTTTGATTGAACTTTCCTCGTGTTATGATGAAGAAAGTATTCAGGCGCGTATCTGGGAGATGGTGCCGGAGCGGGCGGTGTCCGAAGAGTCAATGGATGCCCCCGTCGCGGACGCGAATATCATTTCGCTCAGAGGCCACTAACATACTTCGCGAGTATGTTTCGCTTCCCGTGAATGCCCTGGTCTTGATGTTTCAATTTATCCAAATGAAGGCAATTCTATGAGCACACAAACAGGACGTGTCCGGAAAGCAGTTTTTCCTGTCGCCGGCATGGGTACGAGGTTTCTGCCGGTTACCAAGGCAAATCCCAAGGAGATGCTGTCCGTTGTCGACAAGCCTTTGATTCAGTATGCCGCAGAAGAGGCTATCTCGGCTGGTATAAACGAGTTGATCTTCGTGACCAGCAGCAAAAAGCGGGCGATTGAGGATCATTTCGATAAGAACTATGAGTTGGAGGCCGAGCTCGTCCTCAGGAACAAGACAGACCTGTTGGAGACGGTGCGTGGTGTCGTGCCGGCCGGCGTGTCCTGTATTTATATTCGACAGCCGGAGGCGCTGGGCCTGGGGCACGCTGTCCTTTGCGCTCGTCCGGCAGTGGGTAACGAGCCATTTGCGGTCATTCTGGCCGATGACTTGATCGCCACCTCTCAGGGAGATTCCTGCATGAAGCAGATGGTGGCGCAATACGAGGAACGGCAGGCCAGTATACTCGGTGTTCAGGAGGTCGCACGGGAGGAGACCAACAAATATGGTGTTATCAGCCCGGCTGTTGCCGGTGACGGTCTGTATAGCGTGGATGACATTGTGGAAAAGCCGGACCCCGATGTGGCGCCGTCGAATCTGGCCGTAGTGGGGCGTTATATCCTGACCGGGCGTATTTTCGATTTTCTCGAAAACCAGGGCAAGGGCGCCGGTGGCGAGATTCAGTTGACCGATGCCATCGCCCGGCTAATGCAGGAGGAGGGTGTCTTCGGATACGCCTTCAAAGGTAAGCGTTATGATTGTGGCAGCAAGTTGGGTTATTTGCAGGCCACTGTAGAGTTGGCCTTGGAGCACCCCGAGGTCCGCGACCGTTTCCGATCCTATCTACGGAATTATTGCACGACGCTGTAGCGCGGTACGCACTTGCTCAGACGATGATTCGGCAGCGCTACCGATCCGGCATCTTGCCGGTTGCCCTGCCAACTATTCCCCTGGGATGCCCGCCGATATGAATACCGTGCCGCAGGGATAGCGATTCCTTCCTCTATATCGTTGTGTTCCCGGGAAAAGGTCCTGATGGGGTGCCTTGGGGGATAAGGCTTGCTTGAACTTAGTGAATCAACGGGTATGACTGATGCGTTATTTCAATAAGGTGAAGTGTGTATTCCTGTTGGCTTTATGGTTGGCCTCGGTGTTGGTGGAGGCTCCGGTCTTTGCCGAACCGGCGCATATCCATGTCAAGCCCTTATCGGAGTTGATTGAGTATCGCCAGCATTTGGCGCCCGCGACCGTGTTGAGCATCAACGACAGCCGGCTCAGTGCTGAGATTTCCGCCAGAGTAGTCGCCATTCGGGTGCAGGTAGGCGACTGGGTCGAGGCTGGAGCGGATCTGATCCGCCTGGACGATCAAGATCTGATCCGCGCCGTCGATGCAGACAAGGCCAAACTCGATGCGCTCGCGGTGCGTTTGGCGTTCGCCCATTATCAATTGTCCCGCGCCAAGACCTTGTCCAAAAAACAGGTGATGTCGGAAGAGTTGCTGCATCAGCGTCAGGCGGACGTGGATTCCCTTATGGCCGAGCAGCGAGCGCAAGAGGCGGCGCTTGCACTGGCCCGGCAGCGTCTTGCCAAGAGCCGTATCCGGGCGCCCTACGGGGCCATCGTGACGGAGCGAATGGCTCAACTCGGGCAGTTGACTTCGCCCGGGGCGCCCTTGATCCGGGTCTTCGATCCGAAGCATCTCGAGATCGGTGCGGATATCCAATCGAACGAGGTCGACAGCTTGATCCATGCCGGGGACCCGCGATTGCATGTCGATGGGCGGGACTATGCCCTTGAACTCAAAACGATCGTTCCCAAGATCGACCTCCCCAGTAGGACGCAACAGGCCAGGCTTCGCTTCAAAGGCGCTCCGGCATTGGCGGGGCGGGCAGGGGAGCTCAAGTGGACCGACGATCGCGCCATGATCCCTGCCGAGTTAATTCTACAGCGCGGTAATCATTACGGTTTCTTTGTCGTTCGGGAAGGGCGTGCACAGCTCATTCCGTTGCCGGATGCCCAGCCAGGACGCCCCGCCGTTATCCCCTCGCTCGCCGACGACAGCATGGTTGTCACCGACGGGCGCTATGGGCTTCATGACGGCGATGAAGTCGTGCTGGACTAAGGCGGTCACCGATGTTGACCCGCCTGTTCAGTAACCACGTACTCGCCAACATCACCTTCGTGGTCGTCCTTTTGCTCGGGACGCTCAACTATTTTCAGATGCCCAGGGCTCAGGATCCCGAGGTCAATTTCAACTGGATCGACATCATGACCGTGTTGCCGGGAGCCTCTTCCGAGGACGTTGAGCGACTCGTGACCGATCCACTCGAGGATGCGATACAGAAGATTCAGGACATTAAGTTTGTATCAAGCACGAGCCGAGAGGGCATCTCCGATATCCTGGTCCGGTTTGTCGATATCGATGAGCGTGCGTTCGATAAACGAATAAATGACCTGCGCCGTGAAATCCAGAACAAGGCCAACAATGAGTTGCCGGATGAAGCGGAAGACCCGGTGATCAAGGAGATCACGACCTCAAATAACTTTCCGACCGCGACCGTGATGCTGGTCGGGCAGGCCACGGACGAGGTCCTGCGCAAGAACGCTTTGATTGTGCGCAAGGACATTCGGCGTATCCAGGGAGTCGACAGCGCAAGTACCGCCGGTTTTGCCGACCCGGAGCTGCATGTCCTGTTTTCACCGGAGAAACTGCGGGCCTATGGCATCGCACCGGATCGGGTTGTATCCACTGTGCGGGCCTATTTTCATGATGTCGTGGCCGGCAATATGGAGATGGGTCGTGACGAATGGTTGGTGCGGGTCATCGGCACCGATTCCGATCCCAGCTATCTGGCCGGACTACCCGTGGTCGGGACGCAGGGAGAGGTCAAGATCGAAGATGTCGCTCAGGTCACGTGGAGTCATGACGATTTTAAGCAATTGTCCACGCTGAACGGACAGCCGGGCGTGACGATGGCGATCACGAAGCAGGCCCATACAAATATTCTCGATCTCGTCGCCAAGCTCAAGGAATATATCGCGGACCGCAACCCGATACTCGCGGCCTCTGGCCTTGAGATCGTCCTGCTTGACGATCAGACCCAGACCACGCGTGATGCCATTACGGTTATGCAGAGCAACGCCCTGCTCGGCCTCCTGCTGGTCATATTCGTTACCTGGATCTTTCTGGGTTCGCGTATCGCGTTCTTCGTGGGCGCCGGTATCCCGTTCAGTCTGGCCGCGACCTTCTGGATCCTGAACGCTACAGGTTCCACGCTCAATCAGAATGTCCTCCTGGCGGTGGTCATCGTGCTGGGTATGCTCGTCGATGACGCAGTCGTCGTGGTCGAGGCGATCTACTACCGTCTGCAGCGCGGGGCGGATGCGATGACTGCGGCGATCCACGCCCTACGCGAGGTGTTCTCGCCGGTCACGGCCTCGGTCTTAACCACGCTGGCCGCATTTCTGCCGCTGATGTTGCTGCCCGGTATTGTCGGCAAGTTCATGTTCGTTGTGCCTTTCGTGGTCTCGGTGGCGCTGGCCATCAGTCTCTTCGAGGCCTATTGGCTATTGCCCGTACATGTCGCGATGGTTAAGCCCGATCTGCAGGCGGGTGGGCGTATGCAGCGTTGGCGCGAACGTTTCACTCACAGCATCCGAATTCGCTACAGCCTTTTGCTGGTTCGAGTCTTGCGTCGGCCCAAGGCGTCCCTGGCTGCCGTCGTCGGCCTGTTCCTGATCGCCATGGGCGCTATCGCCGGCGGCATGGTGCGCATGGAGTTCTTTGCCTTCGATCCGATGCGCAGTTTTTATATCAATGTCGAAATGCCACCCGGCAGCTCTCTGGATGAGACTATGAGGGTGGCCTCGATCATTGAGCAAAAGGCCAGACGACATCTCAAGCCCGGTGAGATGCGTACCGTCAGCGCGACCGCCGGACAGATGTTTACCGAGACCGCGCCGTTCTTCGGCGATATGTACGGGCAAATTTTCGTCAGCTTAAACCCCGCCGGTGACGGTATGCGTGGGGTCGAAGGGGTTATCGATGAGATGCGCCCCGATATTGTCGCGACAGTCGGGCCCACTAATATTTCGATGCTTAAGTTATCCAAGGGGCCGCCCGTGACCAAGCCCATCAGTATCAAGGTGCGCGGAGACAATTTCACCGAAATTGAGGCGGCCGTGCGGACCCTGCGCGGTATCCTGAATGGGATCCCTGCGGTTACGGATGTTGCGGATAACAATAGCCCCGGCAAGCGGGAATTGCAGCTTCGCTTGAACGACGATGCGGTGCAGCGCGCCGGGCTCGATGCCGGAAAAGTCGCGAACGCGATCCGGCTGTTGTTCGATGGCGAGGTCGTGACCTATATGCAGCATGAGGGCGAGCGCGTCGAGGTGCGTGTACAGGCCGATAGTCAGGCTGTCAGCGATATCGATCAGCTGTTGGCGACGCCATTGGCGCTGCCTGACGGCAAGGGGTCGACCCCGTTGGGCGCGCTTGTCGAGACCGGCTCGGGTTTCAGTCGTGGCAATATCCGGCATTACAATTTCCGCCGTTCGATCACGGTCGAGGCCAATCTGGACAAGACGCAGATGGATACGGTCCAGGCAAACAACCTTGTCAAGGCAGCCTGGCGGAAGGCGCGGGCTCAGCATCCCAATGTGGCGCTCGATTTCACGGGCGAGCTCGAGGACATTCAGGAGAGCCTGGACTCGATGGCTGTGCTCATGCTGTTCGGCGTCGGACTGATCTACCTAATTCTAGGAACCCAGTTCCGCAGTTACTGGCAGCCTTTCATGATTCTCGCCACGGTCCCGATGGCCTTCACGGGCGTTACCTTCGGCTTGATCGCGACCGGTAATCCGCTGAGTCTGTTCACGCTCTACGGCGTAATCGCCCTGGTGGGTATTGCCGTCAATTCGGCCATTGTCATGATCGACGCCGCCAATTATCGTCTTGAGGCCGGCATGAGCGTGCTGCATGCAACGGTTTATGCTGCCCGGCGACGGGTCATCCCAATCCTGATCACCTCGGCGACGACCATCGCGGGTCTGCTGTCGCTGGCGACGGGGCTTGCCGGTGAGTCGCTGATTTGGGGGCCGGTAGCCTCGGCGATCGTTTGGGGGTTGGGATTCTCGACCCTGCTGACGCTATTTGTCGTGCCATTGTTGTATCGCAATGTCATGGGTAGAGGCACCCGACGCGAGGCTCCGGCCCCTGTATCTGTTTGATTCGCTTTGACAACTGCGTTGACAGCGACTATGATTCGCGTCCATGTCTGGACTACTGCCTGAAAATATTGATCCAGTTCGGTTGGCACGGTCTGGTCAGGTGATCCAAGGCGTGATTCCCGTGCAGCGCATGCGCCGGTTGGCGGATATCGTCAATGCCGATGATGCCGTTGTTGAGGCCAGCCTGCAGTTCTCTTTCGATGATGGTGGGCAGTGCGTCGTGGAAGGCGAAATGTCGGTCCAGGTGGACTTGCCTTGTCAGCGTTGTCTCCGTATGATGCCATTCCCCATTCGTGTGTGCGTCAGAATGGCCAGCTGCAGAGCAGGTCGTGAAGGCGAGTTGCCGGAAGGTTTTGATCCATTGCCGACCGAGAACGGACGGCTCAATCTATTTGAATTGGCCGAGGACGAGATCATCCTCGGTTTGCCTATCGTGGCTATGCATCCGCTGGATTCATGTCCCGTAGGCGAGGATTACAGGAAGGATATTCTGGTTGTCGATCGTGACCAGAAAGAGGAAACCCAGCGACCCTTCGCAGATCTGGCTGAAATGTTGGCCAAGCGGCAAGGCGAGTAGAACTAGTATTACCCGGTATCATAATAATAGATACCGAGTGGCTGATGATGACTTGGCGGAGACGGGACGGTTCCCGTTCGGACCTCGTCAGGTATTTGATGTAGGAGCAAAACTATGGCAGTTCAACAGAATAAAAAATCGCCGTCCCGTCGCGGCATGCGTCGTTCACATGATGCGCTTGAGGGCAAGACGCTCTCTATCGACAAGACCTCGGGTGAGACCCATCGTCGCCACCAGGTAACCGCCGACGGTTATTATCGTGGCGTAAAAGTCATTGATAAGTAAAAGGTTACCTCATTGAGTCACATCATCGCCCTAGACGCCATGGGCGGAGATTTTGGCCCTGAAGTCACCTTGCCCGCTGCGCTTAAGGCAATGGAGGTCGACGCCAACCTCGAGCTGATCTTGGTTGGCGATCAGACGATCCTGCAACCTTGGATGGATCGGCAGGCCCCCACAATCAAGGGACGCCTGCGGGTCGTGCCCGCCTCCCAAATCGTTGCTATGGACGAGTCGCCATCGCAGGCCCTGCGCAGCAAGAAGGATTCGTCGATGCGCGTCGCCATCAATCTGGTTAAGGATGGTGAGGCTCAGGCCTGCGTCAGTGCCGGGAATACGGGCGCGCTCATGGCAACCTCCAAGTTCGTGTTGAAGACCCTGCCTGGGATTCAACGACCTGCGATCTGCGCCAAACTCCCCACGACCAAGGGCTCCACTCGGGTCCTAGACCTTGGGGCGAACGTCGATTCTTCACCTGAGCAGTTGTTTCAGTTTGCCGTCATGGGCTCGGTATTGGCCTGCGAGGTCGGTGGCATCGAGAATCCCACTGTGGGGCTGATCAATATCGGTGAGGAAGAGATCAAGGGTAACGACAGCGTCAAGGCGTCTGCTCAACTTCTTTCCAACAGTCATCTCAACTACAAGGGCTTTATCGAGGGCGACAGCATATTTTTCGGCGCCGTGGACGTTGTGGTTTGTGACGGTTTCGTCGGCAATGTGGCCTTAAAGAGCAGCGAAGGCGTCGCCAAGATGATCACTCATTATCTGCGCGAGGCGTTTACACGCAATCTTTGGACACGTTTGTTGGCGCTTTTGTGCAAGCCGATCCTGAGCGGATTCAAGGAGAGGATGGATCCGCGGAACTATAATGGCGCCAGCTTATTGGGTCTGCGTGGTATCGTGGTCAAGAGTCATGGTGGTGCGGATAGCTATGCCTTCGCCAATGCGATCCATGAGGCCGTCTGTGAAGTGGCGCATCGTGTTCCAGAGCGCATTGGCGAACAATTACAGCAGTTTTTGGGTGTGAGGCAGACAGGGTGAAATACGCGGGAATCACCGGTACCGGGAGCTATTTGCCCGAAAAGGTCGTGACCAATCATGACCTCGAGCAAATGGTCGACACGAGCGATGCCTGGATACGCGAGCGTACCGGAATCGGCAAACGACATGTTGCGGCCGAAGGCGAGACCACCTGTGACTTGGCCGAGGCGGCCTCCCGAGCAGCGATGTCCCAGGCCCACGTTAGTGCAAAGGATATCGATCTCATCATCGTTGCGACCACGACCCCGGATCGAATCTTCCCAAGCACGGCTTGTATGTTACAGGAGAGATTGGGTAATCGCGGTTGCATGGCCTTCGACATACAGGCCGTTTGTACGGGTTTCGTCTACGCACTTGGGGTTGCGGACAAGTTCATTCGCTCCGGCAGTCATCGTTGCGCACTGGTCGTCGGCGCCGAGACCTTGTCGCGGATCATCGATTGGACGGATCGTACGACCTGCGTCCTGTTTGGTGATGGGGCCGGGGCTGTCGTGCTTCAGGCCCAGGACGAGCCGGGTATTATCGCGACGCACCTCCATGCCGACGGCGCGTATAAAGACCTGCTGACTGTCCCAGCCGGTGTTTCCCAAGGTTACGATGCGCTCCAGGATAAGCGTGCATTCATTCAAATGCGTGGTAACGAAGTCTTTCGCGTCGCGGTCAATACCCTCGGGCAGATCGTCGACGAGACCCTGCAGAAAAACGGTCTCGCCAAGGCCGATATCGACTGGCTCGTGCCCCATCAGGCCAACGTGCGTATCATCAATGCCACGGCCAGGAAGCTGAGCCTGTCCATGGATCATGTCGTTCAGACTATCGAAGAGCACGGAAATACTTCGGCCGCGTCTATACCTCTTGCCTTGGATGTCGCGGTCCGCGATGGCCGGATCAAGCGCGGCAATAAACTTCTTCTGGAGGCCTTCGGGGGCGGGTTCACCTGGGGTTCGGCGTTGATTGACTATTAATATAATTATATTGAAAGTAAGTAGACGATATTCATGAATACATCATCTAATTCCACGCTGGCTTTCGTCTTCCCCGGACAGGGTTCCCAATCCGTGGGCATGCTGTCTGGGCTCGCTAGGAGCTTTCCTGAGGTGCGGGCCTGTTTCGACGAGGCCTCCACTGTCTTGGGGCTTGATCTCTGGGGCATGACCCAGGAAGGCCCCGAAGCGGATCTATCCCGCACGGTCAATACCCAGCCCGCTATGTTGGCTGCCGGGGTGGCCGTCTGGCGGGTCTGGCAGGCTCAGGACGGTGCTCAGCCGGCCTTTATGGCCGGGCATAGCTTGGGCGAATACACGGCCTTGGTTTGCACGGGGGCATTGTCGTATGACGATGCAGTCCGTCTTGTCGCCCTGCGTGGCCGCTTGATGCAGGACGCGGTGCCCGAGGGTGTGGGTGCGATGTCGGCCATTATCGGCATGAGCGATGACGATGTTCGTCGGCTATGTCTCGATGCGGCGGACGGTGAGGTCCTTGAGGCCGTCAACTTCAATTCGCCCGGCCAGGTCGTGATCGCGGGTAATAGCGCCGCGGTCGAGCGGGCCAATCTGCTTGCCCGCGAGCGGGGCGCCAAGCGCGCGCTGCCGCTACCGGTCAGCGTACCCTCGCATTGCGCCCTGATGAAAGACGCCGCCGAACAACTTCGGACAGAATTGGACAGTGTTGCGATCGCGCTGCCTTCGATCCCTGTCTTTCACAATGTCGATGCCCGTCCGGCGAGCGACGTCACTGCCGTGCGCGATGCCTTGTCTCGCCAGCTCTATAGCGCCGTACGTTGGGTGGACACAGTGGAGCATATCCGCGGGGCGGGTTGCGAAACCGTGATTGAGGCCGGACCGGGTAAGGTGCTGGCAGGACTCTGCAAGCGGATCGATAAGTCGTTGACATGTCTTCCCGTCTTCGACGAGGCTAGCATGAGCAAGGCGCTGACTGCGCTGGCATAGGCCTAGGCGTGTCGCCTTCGGAAGAATTGTATATCAGTTGAGGTTAGATGCTCATGGCATTGAATGAACAGGTCGTCCTCGTAACTGGGGCGAGCAGGGGAATTGGCAAGGCGATCGCCCTTGGATTGGGACGCAAGCATGCGATCGTGGTTGGGACCGCGACTTCTGAAAAGGGAGCCGAAGGTATCGATGCTTATCTGCGCGACCACGATATGCAGGGCATGGGGCTGTGCCTGGACGTGACCGATCAGGCATCGGTCGACAAGGCGTTGGCCGCCATTACCGAGCGTTACACAGCTCCGTCCATACTCGTCAATAACGCCGGGATTACCCGGGATAACCTGCTCATGCGTATGAAGCAGGACGATTGGGATGACATTATCAACACCAACCTGAGTTCGGTCTACCGGATGAGCAAGGCTTGTCTGCGTCAGATGATGAAGGCGCGTCATGGCCGTATCGTCAATATTGCCTCGGTAGTGGGCGTGACCGGCAACCCCGGACAGGCCAATTATGCGGCCGCCAAGGCCGGTATGATCGGCTTTAGCAAGTCGCTAGCCCGCGAGGTTGGCAGTCGTGGGATCACGGTCAATGTGGTCGCGCCGGGTTTCATCGATACCGATATGACACGACAGCTTGACGACAAGCAACGTGAGATCCTGGCCGAGCAGGTTCCGCTGGGTAGATTGGGCGCGCCGGAAGACATTGGCGAGGCGGTAGCCTTCCTGGTTTCGCCCTCGGCGGCCTATATTACAGGCGAAACATTGCACGTAAACGGTGGGATGTACATGGCCTAAAACAGGCCATAGAAAAACGCGCGGGCGGGGGTATCTCTGCGTTGGCATCGGTCTAAATATGCTCGTGTCCCTGTACATGCAGCGCGCATTTTTGCCGGTTTCTGCCTTATGCTGTAGCCCTCAGGGTGGTTGCCCAACGGCTCGGCTGTGAGTGCAAATGTTTGTTATATATAAGAAAAAATTGTTACTGACGGGCGGTATTCCGTTGGGTGGATTTAATGGTGGCATATCGCATACCATTCCAATAAAATACCGCACTTATTCAACTATAAGACCGGTTTTCAAGGAGGCAGGAGTTAAACACCATGAGCGATATTCAAGAGCGCGTTAAGAAGATTGTTGTAGAGCAGCTAGGCGTTAAGGAAGAGGAAGTGACTACCGAGGCATCTTTCGTGGATGATCTGGGCGCAGACTCTCTGGACACCGTCGAGCTGGTGATGGCGTTGGAAGAGGAGTTTGAGTGTGAGATTCCTGATGACGATGCCGAGAAGATCACCACTGTTCAGCAGGCAATCGACTTCATTACCGCCCACCAGGCTGCCTGATTACAGGACGCTTCGAATCCCGGTTGGCTGAGCCTCCGGGATGCGTCTCCATGGGGCCGGTAGTTCGATTGTTATTGAAAATGCTTGCCCTGAGCGCTGAATTGTCCGTCCACCGTTGTCAATGGAAATGTCCATGAGTCGTACCCGTCGAGTCGTTGTGACAGGCCTTGGGATGGTTTGCCCTGTTGGTCTGAATGTGTCTGAATCCTGGCAGAACTTGGTTGCCGGAAAGAGTGGGATCGCCCCGATTACGGATTGGGACGTCTCCGCTTTCAGCACACGTTTTGGTGGCTCGGTCAGGGGGGTCAACATCGAGGACTACATGTCCCGCAAGGAGGCCAGGAAGATGGATCCGTTCATCCACTATGGCATTGCGGCGGGCTGTCAGGCACTGGAGGATTCAGGGTTAGAAGTCACGGAGGCCAACGCCGACCGCATCGGTGTCGCAATCGGTTCCGGAATCGGTGGTCTTCGCGGTATCGAGAAAGGCCACGAGGCCTATATGAATGGCGGGCCGCGCAAGATTTCCCCCTTCTTCGTCCCCAGTAATATCATCAACATGATATCGGGGAACTTCTCCATTATGCACGGTCTTAAGGGACCGAACTTCGCGATTGTCACGGCCTGTTCGACGGGAACCCATAACATCGGCGAGGCCGCACGTATCATCGAATACGGCGATGCTGATGTCATGGTTGCAGGCGGCGCCGAGATGGCTACGACCCCGACAGGACTAGGCGGCTTCGCGGCATCAAGGGCGTTATCCTCCAGAAACGATGATCCCGAACGTGCCAGTAGGCCCTGGGATCGCGGGCGGGATGGCTTCGTTCTGTCCGATGGTGCGGGCGTCGTCGTGCTCGAAGAGCTCGAACATGCGCGTGCCCGTGGCGCCTACATCTATGCAGAACTCGCCGGTTACGGCATGAGCAGCGACGCCTATCACATGACATCCCCGCCGTCGGATGGCGAAGGGGCCGCGCGCTGCATGGTCAACGCCCTCAAGAATGCCGGGCTGGGACCCTCGGAAGTCGATTACGTGAACGCGCATGGAACATCGACGCCTGCGGGTGACTTGGCTGAGACCAAGGCCGTCAAACGGGCCTTTGGGGATTGCGCCAAGGATCTCGTCATTAGTTCATCGAAGTCGATGACGGGCCATATGTTGGGGGCCGCTGGCGGTGTCGAAGCCATTTTCTCTGTCCTGGCCATCCGCGATCAGGTGATCCCGCCGACCATCAACCTCGATGATCCCGACCCCGAGTGCGATCTGGACTATGTCCCACACGAGTGTCGCGAGATGTCGGTCAATGTCACGATGTCCAACTCCTTTGGTTTCGGCGGCACCAACGCGACGCTGGTCTTTCGTCGCGCCGAGGACTGACCTGCTCGTCTAGATTATGGCCCACAGCGTCGCAACCTGCGCGGGCGCGACCGTCGGCACAAACGCCGTGACGCGTCTGGATGCCCACCCCGATCTGTTGGCGCTCAGACGCCGTTACCCGGAGCGCTATCCCTGCCTGCTCGAAAGTGTCGGCCGGGGCGATGGCGGGCTCAATTCCTACGATATCCTGTTTGCCTTCCCCGAGGGACGTTTGGTCCTGGAGGACCTTCAGACCCTAGTGCGCCATAAGGACGGCCTCCGCTCAGTCGAACCGGACACAGACTTTCTCGGCGCCTTGGATCGCTGGGTGGCCGAGGAAGGCGCGCCAGCCACTGATAACAGCGATAATAACAGCGATACGGGCCTGCCGTTTCAGGGCGGATGGTTTCTCTATTTGGGCTACGAACTGGCGGCGCAGGTCGAACCCAGCCTGCAGCCCGCGTTTTCCTATCCAGTCGCTGGCCCCGTGGCAACGGCGGTTCGTATCCCCGCAGCTATTATCTGCGATCACAAAAATGAATGCTGTTATGTCGTGGTCGAACCTGGCCGGGAGGCGCTGTCCGAGCAGATGAAGGCCGATATCGCGAATGCCGATTCCTCCGATGTCCGCGACGGCTGTAGCGAGGTTGCCGGCTTCACATGTTTGGGGCTCGAGGTTACGGAGGACCCCGATCAACGTTATCTGGCTGCTGTTGATCGTATTCACGACTATATCCGCGACGGAGACGTTTTCCAGGTAAACCTGTCCCGACAGTGGGGCATTACCGGCGACCTGCCCGCGGATGAGGACCTCTATGCCCGTTTGAGACAGACCAACCCCGCGCCCTTTGCGGGCCTCGCCGATCTGGGTGAGTTTAGGGTGGTCAGCTCCTCTCCGGAGCGGCTGGTCAGCGTTCGCGGCGGTCGTGTTGAGACCCGCCCAATTGCCGGGACTCGCCCGCGAGGGCAGGATGATCAAGGCGACCGGCGTCTCGCCGAAACCTTGATGGGGAATCCCAAGGAGCGGGCCGAACACATCATGCTGATTGATCTGGAACGTAATGATCTGGGCCGCGTCTGTCAGGCCGGCACGGTACATGTAGACGAACTTATGGTTCTGGAGAGTTACCGGCATGTACATCATATCGTCTCCAATGTCTCCGGTACTCTACGGCCGGATGTCTCGCCAGGCACGGTTATTCGCGCCGTATTCCCGGGTGGCACGATCACGGGTTGTCCGAAGGTACGTTGTATGGAGATCATCGCCGAACTCGAAGGCGCGTCGCGTGGCGCCTATACTGGGTCCATGGGTTACCTCTGCCTGAATGGAGACATGGATCTGAATATCTTGATTCGTACTCTGGAATGTACCCCCGACGCGCTACGGTTGAGAGCCGGCGCTGGGATCGTTGCCGACTCGGTTGGATCAAATGAGCTCGCAGAGGCGCGCGCCAAGGCCAAGGGCCTGCTTGCAGCCGTGGGGGTGGCGGTATGACCCACACTTGGGTCAATGGCGTCGCCGGTGGGACCGTATCCGCCCTGGATCGTGGCCTGCATTACGGCGACGGCCTGTTCGAGACCATGGCGGTCATCGATGGCGCCCCGCTGCTTTGGGCGCGCCATATGGGGCGTCTGTTGGCGGGCTGCAATTGCTTGGGAATCCCTATCCCCGATCGGACTACCCTGACCGAGGAGCTTCACCGCGCCTTGGCATTGGCGGATCGGCGCGCGATCATTAAGATCATCTTGACGCGCGGCAGCGGCGGGCGGGGGTACCAGCACCCGGACCCCATCGAGCCCCTTCGGATCATCACGTTGAACCCCTGGCCCGACCATCCCGCCGTTTACTGGCAGGATGGCGTGCATGTGCGAGTCTGCGCCACCCGTTTGGCCCGACAACCGGCGCTGAGCGGGATCAAGCATCTTAACCGCCTGGAACAGGTTCTGGCCCGCAATGAATGGCAGAATGAGGATATTGTCGAGGGCTTGATGTGCGACGAGCACGGCCGGCTCATCGAGGGCACGATGAGCAATGTCTTTCTTCTTCTCCGGGGCCGAATCGTTACGCCGGTCCTTGATGGTTGCGGTGTGGCCGGCACGTTGCGCGGCGAGCTCATTGGTCGGGCTGATCAGAGTGGTGTTTCGATCACGCAATCCACGGTTACCTTGGAGGACCTCATGACTGCCGACGAGGTCTTGATCTGCAATAGCGTATTCGGTATCTGGCCAGTCAGGTCGGTCGCCGGTCGTGATTTGGAAGTCGGCGAGATGGCGGTCACGCTGAATGGCCTCGCCGCACAGGCTGGTTACGATGCGCGTCTTTATGCGGGGACGAGATGAAGGAGCGGTTCTTCAAACTACTTGGGCTTGCCATCATCGCCGGGAGCCTCGTCTCCGGCTGGTTGCTCATGGATATCCGGCAGTTTGTGGATACACCGCTCACGCTACCCGAGCAGGGCGTGGTCTACGAGGTCGAACCCGGTATGGGAGTCATCCGTATTGCTGCGGATCTGGAGCAGCGAGGCTTCGTCAGCAATGCGGCTTATCTGAACTGGTTCGC
>CAZASZ010000024.1:23704-29132 GCA_964487925.1 uncultured Gammaproteobacteria bacterium | reverse complement strand
CCGCAACGGCAAGATGGGTCAAAAACGCCTCCACCTCGGAAGCGCCCATATCCGCAGCTTCTACTTCAGCAAACCCATCCCGGCGGAGGAACTATTCAGGTTCGGCTCTAGCAGAAACGACGTCGGAAAGAAGGAATCCAACGGCTGGCACATCAGGCGATAATTCGCCATCCGTCACCTTTCGAGTTCGATCGTGCCGCCGGCCGTAACCCGCATCACCTGTTCCCCTGAAGCGATGGCCGGAGCTGCAGGCGCCGCTTCCATCATGACCACGCGAGGCGACTGTGGATATTGTGGGTGCCCACCCGAGGTATCCAGATTGACCTCGACGATCCGATACCCCTGCCCCTGCATCCGTTTCGCGACCAACTCCGCGCGATACTGAAAAGCATTCAATGCATCCACAATCAGCGTGTCCTCAGTTTGCTTCCTCAATTCCGCCGATACGGCAAAGCGCATGCCCTGGATCGCCAACCGCTGTTGCAAGGTAACGAGAAGTTCGCCGACTTGATCGAGCGCCGTTCCTTCGATGCTCATGGACTGGCGCACGCGCCAACCCGAGATTTTTTGGGCGTGATAGACCGGATACGTCGTATAAGTACCCGTCTGGACCTGAAACCGTCCGTCCCGTCTTACGGCATCCAATGCCCATCGCACATCGGCGTTGACCTGCTGGGACAGAGGCAGCACCTGACGGCCCTCCTCCTGCGCATAAAGGGTAACGATGATCGTGTCGTTTTCAACCTTGCTTTCGACACTCGTCGAAAGCCGGATACGATCGTAACGGGTCTCGTCCGCATGTGCCGCCACTGGGATACATGCGAACAAGAGGACTAACGATATCAAACGTCTCATAAAGCCTCCTTTTCAAAACCGATCGTTCTCGGCGTATCGAAATGCCCGGCCCACGTGGCGCCCCTGCCAAAGTTCTACGCCCGGGATCGCCACCTACAATAACCTTACAGAGCACGCTATATACATACATTCAAGTTTGTATATAATGATTTTTGACGCCCACCCTGCCAATGGATTCTACCCATGTCGCATTGCTTTTTCATAAATTTTCGTGATCGATCATCCGGACTCAAGGATTATCAAAAGACCATTGCCACTGTCCTCGTCCTGCCGCTGACAATCGCGCTGACCGGCTGCGGCCAACAGGGCGATGCCGATGGTCACGGCGGCAAACCGGGCGGCATGCCCGCCTTGCCCGTCAGCACCATCTACGCGAAATCGCAGTCGGTGCCGGTCATCATCGAGGAGGTCGGCCAGGTGGAGGGTTCGAAAGACGTCGAGGTTCGCGCCCGGGTCTCCGGATTCCTGACGCGGCAACTGTACGCCGAAGGCGAAAAAGTCAAAAAAGGCGCCGTGCTGTTTGACATCGACCGGGAACCCTTTGAGAACGCGCTGGAGCAAGCCCAGGCCGCGCTGGAGCAGAGCAAGGCCAACCTGGCCAAGGCCAAGCGCGAGGTCCGGCGGCTGACGCCCCTGCTCAAGGCCAAGGCCGTCAGCGAGAAAGAACTGGACGATGCCAAGACCACGCTGCAGTCCGCCGAGGCGGAGAAACTGTCAGCGGAAGCCCGCAGCCGCAACGCCGAACTCGACCTGTCCTACACTGAAGTCGTCGCGCCGATCACCGGCGTCACCGACCGGGCCCAGTATTCCGAAGGGACTTTAGTCGGCTCGGGCGCCGCGAGCAGTCTGCTGACGACGATGCACATCATCGATCCGGTTTGGGTCCGTTTCGCCTTCTCCGAGGAAGAAGCAAGACGATTGCGTCAAACCGACGGCAAGGCGATCGTCAAACTGATGCTGGCCGGCGATCGGCCCTACCCGCTGAGCGGCAAGCTCAACTACACCGCCTCAACCGTCAGCACTTCGACAGGGATGGTGTCCATGCGCGCCACCTTCCCCAATACCGATGCACAGTTGCTGCCCGGTCAGTTCGTACGTGTGCTCGTGACTATCGGCGAACGTAGAGCGTTTCTGGTCCCGCAGCCTGCTTTGTCTCAGACCAACCAGGGACAGATGGTGTTCACCGCGAATCCCGACAACACCGTAGCCCCCAAACCTGTCAAGACAGAAGGCTGGCTTGGCAACAACTGGGTCGTGACCGAGGGTCTGAATGACGGTGACCGTATCATCACCGACAACCTCATGAAGCTGCGCCCCGGCGCACCGGTCATGCCGCACGCTCCGGGCGATATGCCGGGCAAGCCGTCGGGCAAAGGCCCAGTGCCGGAAGCAAAGAACGTCAAGGCCTCCTAAACGGAACGAACGAGACACCTAGCTCGGGATAGACCCTGTCATGTCAAAATTCTTTATCGAACGCCCCATCTTCGCCACCGTGCTGGCGATCATCATCGTGCTGTCTGGACTCGTCGCCGGCAATATTCTGCCGATCGCCCAATATCCCGAGATCTCACCGCCAACCGTGACCATCACGGCGCGCTATCCGGGTGCCTCGGCCGAGACCCTGGCCAAGGTCGTGGCTGCTCCGATCGAAGAACAGCTGTCCGGTGTGGAGAACTTGCTCTATTTCAATTCGACCTCGGCATCCAACGGCTCAATCTCGATCACTGCAACTTTCGAAGTCGGAACCGATGCCGACAAGGCAACTTTCGATGTTAACAATCGTGTCCAGCTCGCCAACCCAAGACTACCCGACGAGGTCCGGCGCAATGGCGTGACTGTCGCCAAACGCTCGCAGAACATCCTGCTCGTCGCGGCTCTAAATTCGCCCAACAGCACACGCGACATGCTCTATCTGTCCAACTACGCAACCCAGAATGTCGTCGATGAACTCAAGCGCATTCCGGGCACGGCGGACGTCATCGTGTTCGGTGCCCGTGATTACTCGATGCGCATTTGGCTCAAGCCCGACCGCATGGCGCAACTCGGACTGACGACCAAGGACATCACCGACGCCATCAACGCGCAGAACGCCCAATACGCTGCCGGCAAAATCGGCGCCGATCCCGCACCCGAGGGCCAGCAACTCGTCTATACCGTGACGGCCCGGGGCCGTATGCTGCAGCCCGATGAGTTCGGCAATATCATCCTGCGCGCCAGCGGAACACAGGGCGTGCTCAAGCTGAGGGACGTGGCCCGTATTGAACTCGGCGCCCAGAGCTATGATCAGGCCAATACCGTCAATGGCCAACCGTCGATTGCGGTCGCCGTCTTTCTACAGTCGGGCGCCAATGCCCTCGACGTCGCAGACGCCGTGCGCGCACGTATGACAGAGCTGAAAAAAGAGCGCTTTCCCGACGGCGTCGACTATCTGATCCCTTACGACACGACGCGTTTCGTCGCGGCTTCGATCGAGGCGGTTGAAAAGACCCTGGTCGAGGCCGCCATCCTCGTGCTGCTCGTGGTCTTCGTCTTTCTGCAGACTTTCCGTGCGACCCTGATTCCGATGATCGCTGTACCGGTATCCCTGATCGGAACCTTCGCCGGGCTCTGGCTGTTCGGCTTTTCGATCAACACCTTGACGCTGTTCGCGATGGTCCTGGCGGTCGGCATCGTCGTCGACGACGCCATCGTCGTTCTCGAGAACGTCGAGCGTCTCATGCGCGAACAGAAAATGCAGCCGTTCGATGCTGCCATGGAGGCCATGCGCGAGGTCCAGAACGCGGTCATCGGCATCGTGCTGTCGCTGGTCGCCGTCTTCATCCCGGTCGCCTTTCTGGGCGGCATCGCCGGCGAGCTCTATCGCCAGTTTGCGGTCACGGTGGCGATTGCCGTCGTGCTCTCGGGCGTCGTCGCCCTGACACTAACTCCGACCCTGTGCGCCGTGCTGCTCAAGTCCAGCGACCACGACGACGGCATCCTGCATAGGCTGTTCACCCCCTTCAACGTCCTATTCGGCTGGGTCACCAAACACTTTCTCCAGGGCGTCGAATTCAACCTGCACCATCGGGTCTTTGCGCTCGGCGCATTCGCCGGCCTGCTGGCCCTGGTTGGATTTCTGTTCATACGCATCCCCAGCAGCTTCGTGCCCTCCGAGGATATGGGTTATATCATCACCGTGGTGCAGCTACCGGATGGCGCGACTTTGGCCCGCACCGAGAAAACAACCGAGCAATTGCGCCACATGATGGACGGCAACCAGGCCATCGAGAATATCTTCATCGTCAATGGCTTCGACCTAATCAGCAGCAGCAACAAGAGCAACTCGGCGACGGTCTTCATGCCGCTGAAGCCCTGGGACAAGCGCCAGCAGACCGCCTTTGAACTCGTGAAGGAAGTCAGCGGTAAGGGCTTCATGCTGTCCGACGGCATCGCCTTCGCGATCAACCCGCCGCCGATCCGCGGCCTGGGTCGGACGGGCGGATTCGAGGTCTATGTCCGGGGCCGTGCCGACCCCGACCCGCAACACCTGGCCACGGTCACGAATAACTTCATCGCCGATCTCGGCAAAGATCCCGCCCTGGTCGGACTGCGTACGTTGTACCGCCCCACTGTGCCGCAGCTGCGCGTAGAGGTCGATCGCGAAAAGTCCCTATCGCTCGGTGTCGAGGTCGATGAGATATTTAGCGCCTTGCAGGCCCAGATGGGCTCGCTCTACGTCAATGACTTCAACAAGGCCGGTCGCACCTATCACGTCACGATCCAGGCCGACGCCCAGTACCGCTCCAAGCCTGCAGATCTCGGCAATATATACGTGCGATCCAAGACGACCCAGCGGATGATCCCGCTCAAGGCCCTGATTACGGTCGAGAACATCATCGGTCCCGAGCAGATCGAACGTTATAACGGTTATATCGCGGCCAAGGTGTTCGGCAGCGCCAAACCCAGTTTCAGTTCGGGCGATGCCATCGACGCCGTGGAGCGGATTGCCAAACAGTCGCTGCCCAAGGGCTACGACATCGAGTGGACCGGTCAGGCCTTCCAGGAGAAGCGTACCGGGAGCGCCTCGGTGTTCGCCTTCGGCTTCGCAATCGTCATGGTCTACCTGATCTTGTCGGCCCTCTATGAACGCTGGAGCGTACCCTTCGCCGTGCTGCTGGCCGTGCCGTTCGCCCTAGCCGGCGCACTCGGTTTCGTCATGATTCGGGGTATGGAGAACAACATCTACTTCCAGATCGGCTTGATCGTTCTAATTGGACTAGCCGCGAAGAACGCGATCCTGATCGCCGAGTTTGCCATGCAGGGCATGGGACACGGCAAACAGGCCGCCGAGGCGGCCCGTGAGGCGGCTCGACTGCGTTTCCGGCCTATCGTAATGACCTCGCTGGCCTTCGTCTTCGGCGTCCTGCCACTGGTCATGGCGACCGGCGCCGGCGCCTCCGCTCGGCAATCCATGGGTACGGGCGTGTTCGGCGGCATGATCATCGCAACCTTCATCGCGCCGATCTTCGTGCCGATGTTTTTTGCGATGTTGGCGCATAAGCCGCGCCCCAGACACCAACATGAACAGGAACAG
>CAZASZ010000024.1:0-23604 GCA_964487925.1 uncultured Gammaproteobacteria bacterium | reverse complement strand
TTTTGCGATGTTGGCGCATAAGCCGCGCCCCAGACACCAACATGAACAGGAACAGCTCCCGCATGATACGACCTGGGAAAACGAGCCATGACGCGCCTGCGGGCGATTCAACAGCCTGTTAATGGGCGCATAGCCTTCACGACCCCAGCGAATTCGTGAAAGCGCCCATATGGCACGCAAGACAAAAGACGAGACAGAACAGACGCGGCGACAGATCATCGCCGCAGCCCGACGGGTATTTGCCGAACGCGGCGTGAGCCGAACGACCCTGGCCGAGATCGCCAAAGATGCCGGGGTCACTCGCGGTGCCATATATTGGCACTTCAAAAACAAGCCCGATCTATTTTTTGCGATGAAGGATCAGATCGCCCTGCCCCTGATCGACGGTATCAAGGACGGCACGCTGTCCGATCAACCCGGCGATCCGCTACTCGCCATCGGCGCCCATATGTTAGAAATAATGCAATTGATCGAAACCAACGAGGAGGTCCGTACGACCTTCGAAGTGGTCGCGTTGAAGTGCGAATATGTCGATGAATTCGCCTCGCTGGACAACTACGTCATAAAGACCTGTTGCGCAGTTATCGAGAAATTCACCAAGGCCTATGAGCAGGCTAAGCGACTGAACCTGTTACGCGACGGATTGGATCCCGGGCTATGTGCCCTGGAGAGCTATACCTTTATGAAGGGGATGATCCACCTTTGGCTGTCCGATAACGACAGCACCATCATACGCGACAAGGCACGAGCCCTGGTAGAGACCCATATCGCTATGCGGCGCCGTTGATAGAAATTCTCTTTCCCGAGTTCTTTGATTTGCCTTAAGACCTCATAGCATGGAGAATGTGGCGCCTAAGCGAGACGGTCTCAGGAACCCTATGTCAGTCATTATCTATGAGCAACCACTGAACGAGCGGGTGAGGACCCTGCTCAGACTAGACTTTCTATTCAAGCAGGCCGCCCACGCCCTCGAGGATCACTCCGCCTGGGGTAGCCGGGCCACGATCACCGCTTTGATCAACATCCTCAACGTCTTCGTTCGATCGGATCTAAAGACAGAACTCATTAAAGAACTCGAACGACTGGCAACGATCCTGTCACCCCTGGAACACCGCCCCGGCGTGGATCAAGGCGCACTGGGAACGATCCTTCGCGACCTGGAGCGTCTGATCGACCTAATGCAAATGCAACAGGGCCAGATCGGTAATGGGCTCAAGGATCACGAATTTCTCAATAGTATCCGCCAGCGTAGCGCGATACCGGGAGGCACCTGCCATTTTGATCTGCCGGCCTACCATCACTGGCTGAATCAATCACCCGACAGCCGCGCAAACGACCTTGAAAGCTGGTTCGCTTCCTTCGCACCGCTCAGAGACGCCTCCGCGCTGATACTGCACCTGATCCGGGAGAGCGCCAGCAGCAGCCGCGAGACAGCGGAACAGGGATTTTTTCAACAAGGGCTTGATACCCAGATCCCGAACCAGCTCATCAGGGTCATACTGGCGCAGCCAACGGATTGCTTTGCCGAGATCAGCGGCGGCAAACACCGGTTCACGATTCGGTTTATGTGCCCAGACGAGCAGGGCCATCCCATCCAGACGGGCAAAGATATCGAGTTTAAGCTACTCTGCTGCGCGATCTGAACAATGCGCCCTTGGGTGTTGTGTTCAGCAACCTGCTAGAACACCTTTTTTTGCCACAATCCGCTGATCGCGGCGATCCCCACCGCACCACTCCGGCGCGCCTGCTCTAGGTGGGCGGGCCGCATACCGCCGAGGGCATATACCGGCACCGTGCTCAGATCGACCAACGCTCGCAACCCCGCCCAACCCAGCGTGGCTGCACCTGGATGTGAGTCAGTCGCCAATACCGGGGAGATGACTACGCAGTCAACACCGATCTTACAGGCTTGTGCGAGTTCGACCCGATCATGGCAACTGGCCACAACGAAGGGGGCATCGAGCGGATAGACGCGAGTCTGCATGAGCGTCCTCGCGTCTAGGTGCAGGCCACATCGGCCATCGCCAAGGGCGAATATTTGACTGTCGAGGAGAAGACGGACCCCCTCGCGCTCGCAAATTGCAAGGGCATCTCTGACCAAGGCTTTTGCATCCGCGTGATTGATATGATGTCCCGGGCGAAGACGGACCTGACCTACGCCCGATCGCAATGACGCGCGCAGACTTTCAAGATACGGGGCGATCTCTCCCTGGAACAGGGGCGTAATCAGGTAGAAGTCAGATAAAGACGGAGGAGCGACTGACAGCGCTGGGCTCAGACGAAGTAATCGATTCGGCCCGAAGGGCGGGTATGCGCGGCCGATGCGCCGGCGTTCTGAACATAGGCCTGCACCATCATCTGCCGGTTGCCGGTTTTCGATCCGACGTCCTGGGATCCGACATCCCGGCGCGCCGAGAACATGTCATTCTGAAAAAAGAAACTGGGCCCAGTGCCGGCGGCGACATATTCACCGACATAGACACGTTCGGCAGGAACGGAATTCACGGTCGCCTTCCGGGTGGGAGAGCCCGCGTCAGGAACAACAGCGATCCGGCTCGGAAGTGCCGGCAAACGCGCGCTGGAAATGCCTAGAGATGAGACATTCATCCCAGTAATCTATCAGTGTTTCTTGCTAATATCCAGTGTTTTTATACCGAGACCATCCCGGGCCGGCCGCAACCTCCGGCTACCCGAATTTGCCCAGCATCAGAATATGATCTGTAACCCGATATGTCCGCCATTGTCGAGGTCCACATTTGGCCCACTCGTCAAGTCAACCCAGGCTTTCCTGTAACCGACATAGGCCAGAGCCTGAGGCAGGATCTCGTATTCCACTCGCGCGGTCGCATACAGGAAGCGCTGACCATCGATAAAGGTCACGATATCAGGAGCATAGTGGGCCTCAGCAGTAAAGCTCAGGCGATTCAATGCCTTCGGGTGAAACCGAAGCCTGCCGCCCACGGCCAGTGCGGCGACGTTGTCATTATCCATCGTGGCCGCGAACAACTTCACGCCAACGCCGACATCCAACTCCGGGGCACCGCTACCGGCATTCCCCACCACCATGATACCCAGCATACCGAGCAGTGCGTCCTTGGCGTCACCGCGGCCGCTCGTGTAGAGCGCGCCAATATCCATCTCGCTGTTGCCCATCCCGGTGGGATTACCTGCAAGGCTAGAAAAACGTGCCTGCACACTGTCATTGCTCAAGCTCAGATCAAGCCCTTGGGCCATCGCCTGACTACTCATAAAGGTGAATGCGGTCAATACAAACAATAGAGGACGCAACATAATCGATCTCCCGTTCGTGAATGAGGCGCAATCTAGCACAGCTTGAATCGATACGGCAAAGGTGTCGACATTCACTCGGGCGTCCTGGCACAAACCCAGACATCGATACGCTCCGCGCCCGCCCGCCGTAACACCTCGGCCAGGGACTGAACCGTCGCACCAGTGGTCATGACATCATCTACAATCGCAATGTGATGCGGCAGGCTCGAGGCCCTAATCTGGAAGGCTGAGCGCAGATTTCTGCGCCGCTCAGCGGCCGTCATGCCACTCTGAGCGTCTGTGTAACGTATACGGTCACAAACCTGAGTATCCGTCCGAATCGAAAGTGCGCGCGAAATTGTACGGGCCAACTCGATGGACTGATTAAAACCTCTCTCGCTCAATCGACGTCGATGTAAAGGGACCGGGACCAATAGATCCGGCAAGGCCTCGCCGGTATCGCGCATATGCTTTGTCATAACCAAGCCCAAGAACCGAGCAATTGCGAGCCGTTTGTGAAACTTCAAACCCTTCAATAAGGCATCGACCGGAGTCTGGTATAGAAACGGAGACCGAACCGTGTCGTAGGCCATTTGGCTCTGCTGGCGATGGCCACAGATATCGTCAAACGGTAGAGGAAGCGCGCAACGCAGACATCGGGCTCCAATCCAGGGCAGATCGCACCAACAGGCCGAACAAAGATCCTTTCCTGGCGAAGCCTCCGCCAGACACAACAAACAGCGCGCAGGCAACAATGCAGGGCGCAACCAGCCGTCACCCGATCGGCGACCCTCAGGGTTGACAGCATCTAGACGTAGACGCATAGTCCCTTCCTTGGTTATCGGACACGAAACACCCCTGACACCCTAATCCCTGGCCGGAGAATTCGACATGAATGACGCAATCTACCAACGAATCGATCACTGCACAACGACGATCCTGGCGGGCCATGACATCGATGCCGAAGAAGGCCTCTGGCTCTTGCATCTGGACGACGACTATCTGAGTTGGATGATGGCCGGTGCAGACCGGATACGCCGCAAATTTCGCGGTGAACAGGTCGAAATCTGCGCCATCGCCAACGTCCGTTCCGGTAACTGTTCCGAAAACTGCAGCTTCTGTTCCCAGAGCGCACACCACCAAAACCAGGCCCCAAGCCATGACTATATCCCAGCATCCGACCTATCCGAACAGGCCAGCCGCGCGCGCGCCTGGGGCGCAAGCGACTTCGGGATCGTTTCCAAGGGTTGGGGGGTACGCGGGGAAAAGGAATACCGCCAACTCGACGAATATCTGGAACAACTCAACGAAGACACCGATATTGGGCGTTGCGCCAGCCTAGGCGCCTTAGACGCGGGCTCGGCTCAGCGTCTCAAGGCAATGGGCCTGGAGAACTATCATCATAACCTTGAATCGGCCGAAAGCTTCTTCGACCAGGTCTGCACGACCCATCGCTATCAAGAGAATATCGATACCATCCGCAACGCCCGAGAAGCCGGACTGAGAGTCTGCGCGGGGGGCATCCTGGGTATGGGAGAGACGGAGGCCCAACGCATCGAACTAGCCGTGACGCTGCGCGACCTCGGAGTGGAATCGGTACCACTAAACTTCCTGTCCCCGCAGGAAGGGACACCGTTCGCGGATCAGACACCGATGGCGCCGCGGACCATCCTTAAACATATCGCGGTATTCCGCTATCTGCTGCCTCGCGCCGAGATCCGTATCGCCGGTGGGCGGCAGTTTCTACGCGACTTGCAGTCCATGATCTTCATGGCCGGCGCCTCGGGCATCATGATCGGCGATTACCTGACGACACGCGGTCGCCCGGTAGAGGCCGACCTCCAGATGCTCAAGGATCTGGGAGTACAGGCTCGAGGAGACACCCAATCCCGTCGCGCAGAGAATAGGCAACCCGCAACTTCAGCCGAACTATCCATGGCATGATCGCGGCGGAGGCCGCTCTCACCGCCTCACTGGAGGAACGTCGGCGGGCCGGGCTTTTCCGGGAACGGCCCATCCTCCGATCCGCTCAAGGCACAGAGGTTAGGATTGACGGTCGTGACCTGCTGGCCTTTTGCAGCAACGACTATTTGAGCCTCGCCAACCATCCCGATGTGATCGCCGCCCTGCGCGATGGGGCCGTGCGCTACGGTGTCGGCAGTGGAGCCTCTCACCTGATCAGCGGACACAGTGAGGTCCATGAGGAACTCGAGATTGCGCTGGCGCGTTTTACCAACCGACCTCGGGCGCTGCTGTTTTCAACGGGCTACATGGCCAATGCCGGGGCCATAACCGCCCTCATGTCGCGGCGGAATCAGGTCCTTCATGACCGTCTGAACCACGCCTCGCTGCTGGATGCTACGCAAATGTCAGGCGCCCGCCTGCGGCGCTTTCCACATCTCGATACGGCGACGCTTTCACGTTGGCTGACGGACACAACCGAACAAACGACGTTGATCGCAACTGATGGCGTCTTCAGTATGGATGGCGATGCGGCCAATCTTCCTGAACTGGTCAGGCTTGCACGGCAACATGAAACCTGGCTCATGGTCGACGATGCTCATGCCTTAGGCGTCATCGGCGAGGACGGTGGGGGCAGTTGCGCGCACTGGGGATTGCCCGCGAGCGATGTTCCGATCCTGGTCGGCACTCTGGGCAAGGCCTTCGGCACCTTCGGGGCATTCGTAGCGGGCAGCGAGTCGCTGATTGAGACACTGATTCAGTCGGCGCACAGTTATATCTACACCACCGCCATGCCACCGGCTGTCGCGTATGCGACGCTCGCAAGCCTAGAGCTGATTAAAAACGAACCCGGCCGCAGGACTCACTTGAGAAGACTGACTCAGCGCGTGATCGACGGCGCCCACGCGATTGGCCTTTATGTCCCTGTCCCCGCCCCCGGTCACCCGACGACCCCAATCATCCCGCTGATCGTCGGCACGGCGGATGCTGCCATGGCGATGAGTCGGGCCCTACTCGAGCAGGGCATTATGGTCGGCGCTATCCGCCCTCCGACGGTCCCGACAGGGACCGCACGACTGCGGATCACTCTATCGGCCGCACACACGGACGAACAGGTCGACCGGTTGATCGAGGCGTTAGCGCGATGCCCATGAGTTCTTCCGTGTCTAAACACACGGGACCGCAGATGAATGTCCACCTCATACACGGCTGGGGTATGCATTCAGGATTTTGGGGACCTCTAGCCGAAAGGCTGCAAGGCGATGGCTACCGGCCTCACCTGATTAGTCTGCCCGGACACGGAGGCGTCCCTCCGCTGCCGCGAAACGACCTGATGGCGTTAACACACGCACTCGCCAAACGGATCGACAGGCCTGGCCGGCTGATCGGCTGGTCACTGGGCGGGACCGTGGCCCTGATGATTGCAGCCACCTATCCCGAACGCGTGACCGGCCTAATCCTGACAGGAACCTCACCATGTTTCGTGCAACGTCCGGATTGGCCGCACGGTATGCTTGACAGCACCTTCGCCGACTTCCGGGCACGGATTCAGACCGATCCTGGCCGCGCTTTGAACTGGTTCCTAGGTCTGCAGATCCAAGGCAGTGCATATGAAAGGCAGACGCTCCGCGAACTGCGTAGGCTGATTGGCGAGGCTCCGACGACAAATACGAAGACATTACTGGAGGACCTGGACATACTCAAAGACAATGACCTCAGGACGACACTCTCTCAGATCAATGCCCCAGTCATAGTCATTCACGGCGAACGTGACGTCCTTGTTCCCATCGCGGCAGTGGAGCACCTGGTGGCCGAACTCCCGGATGCCCGCCTCATGAGCACCGAAGGGGCCGGCCATGCTCCTTTCCTGTCACACCCTGATGTCTTTTATTCCGCGCTTCGGGGAGCACTTAATGCCTGAGGCGCCACCACCCTATCTGCTCGACAAAGATCGCGTGCGGCGAAATTTCGATCGGGCCGCCACGAACTATGATGGAGTCGCCGAACTGCAGGCCGAGACGGGACGTCGACTGCTAGAGCGACTCGACTATGTCCGCTTGCAGCCCGAGAGCATCATTGACCTGGGTTCGGGGACAGGACGCCTGACACGGGCACTGGCTAAGCGCTACCCGAAGGCTCGCGTCGTCGCTCTCGATCTCGCCGAGGCCATGCTCCAGCAGGCTCGTATAGGCACTCGTTCCCGCCTACCGTTTACGCCAAGACGCCAGCACCATGTCTGTGGCGACATGGAATCCCTTCCCTTCAAGGACGAAAGCTGTGATCTACTGATATCCAACCTCGCCCTGCAGTGGTGCAACGACCTGGACCGGGTATTCACGGAGTTCCGGCGAATCGTGCGCCCCGGCGGGCTGATCACCTTCGCGACCTGTGGGCCCGATACTTTGCGCGAACTCAGACAGGCATGGCGCACAGTCGACGACTATGCGCACGTCAACGCATTCATCGATATGCACGATCTCGGCGACGGGTTGCTGCGGGCCGGTCTTGCCGACCCGGTCATGGACCGTGAGGATCTGACCCTGACCTACAAGGAACTATTGACCTTCCTTAGTGACCTCAAGCTACTAGGTGCGGCAAACAGTAGTCACGGCCGCTCACGTGGCCTGACCGGACCGGGGAGACTAATGCAACTCAGTGATGCCTACGAGGCCTTTCGAACTGCGGACGGCCTGCTGCCAGCAAGTTACGAGATCGTTTTTGGTCATTGCTGGGCGGTGGATTCAGGACCTGCGCCAACCCAAACCGGCCCAACTGAGGTGCGAATCCCTATAGGAGACATCAAACACAGGCCCGGTCGAGGTGGCGGGTAATGATCGATGGGTTGTTCGTTACGGGAACCGATACTGGCGTCGGCAAGACGAGGATCAGCGTGGCGCTACTTGGAATCCTGGCCTCTATGGGATATCGCTGTGCCGGCATGAAACCGGTCGCCTGCGGTTGCGAACACACCCCTGACGGATGGCGCCATACCGACGCGCTCAAGTTGATGCGCGCATCCTCGATCGACATTGACTACGATGAGACAAACCCCTATCCGCTGATCAAGGCCATCGCGCCGCATCTAGCCGCACGCCAAATGGGGATTGAGATCGACATTGAACATCTATCTCAACACGCCCGCGAGCTGCGTGGGCGTACAGACCTCATCGTCGTCGAAGGCGCCGGTGGCCTATTGGTACCACTGCATGGCCGACAGACCCAGGTCGACCTCATGGCGGCACTGGAACTGCCAATCCTGCTCGTGGTGGGCATCCGCCTGGGCTGCCTCAACCATGCACTGCTCAGCGCCGATTATCTGCGCACGAGGAACCTGCCGGTCATGGGATGGGTCGCTAACTGCTGTGATGGGGATGCTCGGTATACGGAGGAGAATATCGAGACGCTAAGGCGTATGCTCGACATACCGCTGCTGGCGATAGAGGGGTACGCCCTAGACGGTGGCAATGGCCGCCTGGAACAGGACCTGAGAATGGGATTAACGACCTATCTAAGCAGCCCCGGATGAAGCGAAAAAACCGTAGTTTCAGACTGCCATCGCTGCGCGTAGCTTCTTGATCGCATTTTTTTCAATCTGACGGATACGCTCGGCAGAGACGCCATGTTCGTCGGCCAAGTCATGCAGGGTCCTCTTGTCCTCACTCAACCAACGCTGATTGAGAATCTCCCGGCTACGTACGTCCAGCGTCTCCAAGGCGTGCTTAAGGCGACGCTGGTTATGATCTGCCCACTCGTCGCGCTCTAGCACGGTTGTGGGGTCGTGACGCATATCCTGGATATAACCGGCCGGTGCAAAATGTGAAGTGTCATCATCCTGATCGCCATACCCATCAAAAGGGGTATCACGATTACCCAGTCGTGCCTCCATCTCCATGACGTCTTCCGGGCGCACGCCAAGATCCTTGGCCACGGCATCTACCTCGTCGCGCCCCATCCAGGATAGACGCTTCTTGGCACTGCGCAGGTTAAAGAACAACTTACGCTGAGCCTTAGTCGTGGCCACCTTGACGATCCGCCAATTACGCAGGATGAACTCATGGATCTCGGCCCGAATCCAATGCACTGCATAGGAAACAAGGCGTACGTTCATGACCGGATCGAAACGCTTGACGGCCTTCATGAGGCCGATATTGCCTTCCTGAATCAGGTCGGACTGGGATAGTCCATAGCCGCTGTAACCCCGCGCGATATGCACGACGAAACGCAGATTTGACATCACGAGCCGGCGTGCCGCCTCGAGATCGGAGTCATGCCGAAAACTCACTGCTAGTTCACGTTCCTCTTCCGCGCTGAGCACGGGGATCGAACAGACGCCTTGCACATAGGCATCGATACTCCCGACCGCGGACGGGACCATCATATCGCGGCATGCTGTCATCGCCTTAACCATCGTTTGGGTCTTCTCCTGTATCCATAAGCGGATACACTCGTTATCCTGTACACTCAGCCATGCCGACAATTAAGTCGACACTAAATGAGACAGCCTCCCCGGAGAAAAATTCGCCGGAAGACTGTATTTTTTCTCTATCAGCAAGTATAGGCCGCAAAAACAGGGACTTTCAACCCTCAAACAGTCGTTTTTTGCGCTCAAACCCCTTATTTTCAACGCCAAACGAGATTAAACGAGCCGACAACACGCGACATGAACACGCTCATGGCATTCCTATTCAACCATTGGGGGCTCACAGCAAGTATCGCGCTGATTTTCGCACTGCTCTGGTGGATGAACCGTAAACGCGAGACATTACTAGGCTACCGTGAGATCGATCCGGCCGAGGCCGTTGCCATAATCAACCGCGAGGATGCTATTCCGATCGACACACGAGACCCTAGTCAATTTATGACTGGGCATATCAATGACGCCAGAAACCACCCGGCCGATCGTTTGCTTGAGGCTGAAGAGGCACTGATGGGCATCCAGACCCAACCTTTAATCATCTACTGCGCACGCGGGATTGAATCGGCGCGTGCAGCATCCTATCTCAGCAAACGAGGCTTCAGTCAGGTCTACAAACTGCGGGGCGGACTGACGGCCTGGCAATCGGCCGGGCTTCCGGTATCACTTCCCTTAACCGACTGACGAGCGCATGGCCTTTGACCCACGCCCCCTGGGCGCAGTAGAATCGGCGCCGACCTTCACTGATACACGATCACTCACCGCTACCTGGAAGATATCATCATGAATGACGAGGCGACGAACACCGCACAAGCAGGGACCAATCTCAGCTTTTCGATTGCCAGCATCTATATAAAGGACGTCTCCTTCGAAACGCCCAACAGCCCACAGATCTTCACTACTCAGGAAGAGCTTGAGATTGGTATGGAACTGGCCAACAAAGCCATGCAGCTCAACGATGGGCTATATGAAGTCACTCTTTCCCTAACCGTCACGGCCAAGGTAAAGGATAGTGACAAGACAGCATATTTGATCGAGGTCAATCAGGCCGGAATATTCAACATCGCGAATATCGAGGACGGCCACCTGGGTTGGATGCTCGGCACCTATTGCCCGAAGATCCTCTTTCCCTACGCTAGACAGACAATCAGCGATATGGTTTCGAAAGGCGGATTTCCATCCCTGTTGCTCGCCCCGGTCAATTTCGAGGCCATCTACAACAATATGCAGGAAAGGGCCGCGAATCCGAACCAGGTCGCCGACGCCTGATGTGATCGAGCGTCGTCAAAGGACAGAAGGCCTAGCCCAATGACGACCGCATCTCACGCGCCCATTGCCGTGCTCGGCGCCGGCTCCTGGGGCACAGCCTTGGCCATCCTATTGGCTAAGAACGGAGTAGAGACACGCCTCTGGGGCCACAACCCAGCCCACATGGAGCGCCTGTCGGATGCGGGCACCAACGAGGACTACCTAGAGGGGATCCCTTTCCCCAGCGGATTGCTAGCCACTGCGGATCTTGAGACTGCGATCGCGGACGTCAGCGATATACTAATCGTTGTGCCAAGCACTGCCTTTAGGGAAATTATCGAGCGACTAAGGGTGCTCACCCGAGATCGCGAAATACGTCTCGCCTGGGCCAGCAAAGGCCTGGACTCCGCTTCCGGAAACCTTCTGCATCATGTCGTCGAAGAGGTCTACCCTGACGATATACCTCCGTACGCCATCATCTCCGGACCCACCTTTGCTCGCGAGGTCGCCATTGGTCTACCTGCGGCGGTCACGATCGCGACCCACGACGCCCAGTTCGGTGAAGATCTCTCGCTACGACTCCACAACGCCTTTTTTAGGGTCTACACGGCCCGCGATATCGTGGGCGTCGCCTTGGGTGGAGCTACCAAAAATATCTACGCGATCGCCGCCGGTATCGCCGATGGCCTGGGCTTTGGCGCCAACACCCGCGCAGCTCTGATTACTCGCGGACTGAATGAGATCATGCGTCTCGGTGTGGCTGCCGGCGGCAACCCGGAAACCTTCATGGGATTGACGGGACTGGGAGACCTTGTTCTGACCTGTACCGATGACCAATCGCGTAACCGGCGCTTCGGTATACGTCTGGCGCGCGGTGAGGCCGCCAGTGCAGCCATGCACGAGATCCATCAGGTCGTCGAAGGTGTCGAGGCGGCGCGTCTCGTTCTTCCACTCGCCGAACGCCTTGGCGTGGAGATGCCTATCGCCACCGAAGTCCACGAAATACTGCTCAACGGCAAGCCCCCTCAGGAAGCGGTGCGGGATTTACTCAACCGCGATCGCCGCGGTGAGGACAACTGACATCGCACCATGGGTCTGATGCGATGAAGGCGATGATTCTGGCAGCGGGCAGGGGTGAGCGGATGCGCCCGCTAACCGACACGACGCCCAAGGCCCTACTCAAAGCAGGAGACCAGCCGCTGATCCTCCATCACCTAGTAGCCCTCCGACTGGCGGGCATCAGAGATATCGTCATCAACCTCGGCCATCTAGGTCAGAAAATCACACGCACGTTGGGCGACGGAGAACAATACGACGTCCGGATCACCTATTCGGATGAAGGCGATCATCCCTTGGAGACCGCGGGCGGTATCAAGCGCGCCCTACCCTACCTGGAACCCGATCCATTTATCGTTGTTAACGGCGACGTCTGGACTGATTACCCATTTGCACATCTGGAGCTAGGCGAAAATCGGTTGGCGCGCATCATCCTCGTCGACAACCCCGAACATCACCTCGCCGGCGATTTCACTCTTGATGGAGAAATGGTCTCGCTGGGCGATACCCCCCGCCTGACCTATAGCGGAATCGGGATCTACCACCCCGAGCTGTTTCGCGATTGTCCCCCTGGCCCATTACCGCTGGGCCCACTACTAAGAGAGGCCGCGCAGTCCCATATGCTAGAGGGTGAATACTATCCTGGAGAATGGCGAGATATCGGTACACCTGAACGGCTCACGGCACTCGACCGAGAATTGGCGAGCGGTTCCTTGACCCAATCTCGATAGCCCTGTAGCGTAGCTTGCATGGGTAAAGAGGTGTCCAACAGCCGGTTTTCCCGTCAAGACTTCAAGGCCTTCGGCAGTCGCCTGGACGATGAGACCCAACTCCTCGATACGTGGTTCCGTGAACACCGATTCGACAACGCCCCCTCCCAGATCGGCTTCGAGCTTGAGGCTTGGCTCGTGGACCGGGACCACCGTCCCGCGCCGATCAATGAGGCCTTTCTCGAACGACTTGCCAATGACCTCGTAGTCCCCGAACTTTCCCGCTTCAATGTCGAGATCAACGGTACCCCTCAGCCACTGACGGGAAGGGCCTTCTCTCTACTAAATGACGAGCTCGAGGCAACCTGGACGGACTGTGTCGCTACCGCGCATGGGCTAAACGCCCAAATGGCCATGATTGGCCATCTTCCAACAATTCTCGCTGAAGACCTAACGCTTGAGCATATGTCACAGCTCGCCCGCTTTCGCGCCCTCAACGAGCAAGTACTGCGACTACGTCAAGGAAACCCCTTGACCATTAATATTCAAAGGCGTGAGCACCTGCGCACAGCCCATTTCGATGTCATGCTGGAAGCAGCGGCGACCTCGTTCCAGATCCACGTCCAAGTCACCCAGGAACAGTCCGTTCGCTTCTACAACGCAGCTCAGATCCTATCCGCGCCTATGGTCGCGGCCTGCGCCAATTCGCCGTTCCTGTTTGGCAAGGAACTCTGGGAAGAGACCCGAATCCCTCTATTCGAACAGGCTATTGGCCTGCAAACGGCCGAGGATGGACACCCATCGCAACGCGTCACGTTCGGCACCGGTTACATCCGAGAATCGCTACTTGAGTGTTTTGTGGAAAATCAGCGGGACTACCCCATACTGCTACCCGCCACGCTTGATGAGGAATCGGAGCGGCTACCTCACCTGCGCCTGCACAACGGAACCATCTGGCGCTGGAATAGGCCACTTATTGGTTTTAACGCCGCGGGCAAACCGCACCTACGCATCGAACACCGGGTCGTCCCGTCGGGCCCTACAGTTCAAGACTGTATCGCCAACGCAGCATTTTTTTGCGGACTGCTTCATGAACTCGGGAATGCCGCCGTACCAGCAGAAAACAGACTGGACTTCACGGATGCACGCACCAATTTTTACGCCGCTGCGCGACAAGGACTCGACGCGCGCATCAAATGGCTGGATGGCGAAGTCATTCCGATCAAACAACTCCTACTGGAAACCTTGATCCCTGCCGCTGAGGCGACCTTACGCCGACTGGAACTCGCTGAGGAGGACATTGATCCAGCCATGGCGATCATTCAAGAGCGCGTTTCCAGCGGCCGCAACGGCAGTTGGTGGCAACGCGCCTACCGCGCCCGCCACCAATGCGACATGATCGAACTCACCCGTGCCTACCTGGCCAACCAGCAAAGCGGGATACCCGTTCATCAATGGTCGCTCTGAACTCCAGCTTATTGACGACCCTAGAACAGGTCCCCGACGGGTTATTAGACGCCCGCCCCGAAGCGCTGTACCAGATCCTAAGCGGTCCAACACTGATTCACCTGCGAGGACGCCGCCAACCAGCAGTCTTTGTCTCCACCATGTTGCATGGCAATGAGCACACGGGACTGAGTTGTATCCAAGGGATCTTGACTAAATATCTCGAACAAGAGCTACCTCGCGACTTGTCCATCCTGATCGGCAATATCGATGGCGCCCGCTATGGACTGCGACGGCTGTCTCATCAACCGGACTATAACCGGGTCTGGACCGGCACCGGGACTCCGGAACATGCCACGATGCAGGAGATCTTACGGCAAATGGAACAACGCGGTGTGTTCGCGAGCATCGACATCCACAACAATACTGGGCTCAACCCATGTTACGCCTGCATCAACCGTCTTGATGACCCCTTCCTATATCTCGCAAGCCTGTTCAGCCGTACCGTCGTCTACTTCATTCGCCCCGAGGGAGTTCAGTCTGCGGCCTTCGCGCAGCTTTGCCCCGCGCTGACACTGGAATGCGGGCAGCCAGGAGGGGTCGTAGGGCTTCAAATGGCACAGCAGCTTGTCGATGACTGTCTGCATCTCCAATCTATGGAGTCCCATGTCTCCGCGCTCCGAGAGATCGACCTCTTTCACAACGTCGCGACAACTCGAATTCCGGAGGATATCAGCTTCGGCTTCGGAATGACGGCCACAGATATTCAGTTTGACCGTGACCTGGACCGGCTAAACTTCTCGGAGCTCCCCTCCAATACAACGCTGGCACGGATAAACACCCGCAACAAACGAGTTACACTCAATACAATCGATGAGCACGGAGAGGATGTCGATGAACGCTATTTTTGCTATGAGGATGGAGAAATCCGCACGCGAAGGCCTATAATGCTCTCGATGCTGACGCACGATGCACAGATCATTCGTCAGGATTGCCTCTGCTATCTTATGGAACGCATGACCCTCCCCCAGAAAACCAACGGCCATTGATCCCATGACCTCTATGCCACTTGCACCAAGCAGCAAATCCGAAACTGGCAAGCTCTACGAGGCCAATCACGCCCTGCGTGGCCAGATCGATAACTTTCTTCAGCAGGCCCGGATTAACGAGGAAAAGCAGCGTAAGTTTCAGGCCTTGGAGATGCGCCTACTTGGATTCACCTCGCTATCCGCACTGCTCCGGGAGATCCTGTTTCCAAACTATGTGACCTTTAAGTGGGATATCATCTCCCTACAGCTACTTGATCCTGAGTACGAGATCCGGCGGATCCTCGCCGAAGAAGGGCGCCAGTTGGTCGATCACCCGGCGATCAAATTCGCGGCCGAGCAAGACAAACTGATTTCATTACACCCCCACTCCTTATTCACGAGCCTCGGCCCCTACAAGGCCAAACAACACCAACAGCTCTTCGTCGACGTCGCCCCGCATATGCCCGCCAGCGTCGCCCTGTTGCCGCTGGTGAGACACGGCAAACTGATCGGCAGCCTTAATATCGGGAGTTACGAGGGAGAACGCTTTGTGCGCGGGGTGCGAACCGACTTTTTTGAGCACCTGGCCAGCGTACTCGCCATCTGCATCGAGAACGGAATTAACGTAGAACGTCTCAAGCGACTTGGGATCACGGATACACTCACAGCAGTCAACAACAGACGCTTCTTCGACCAACGTCTTGAAGAAGAGACCGCTTCGGCCTTACGCGACCGGCATCCGCTTTCGTGCCTGTTACTGGATGTGGACCACTTCAAACAAGTCAATGACACTCATGGCCATTTGATCGGTGATCAGGTACTCATGGAAGTCGCGGAGCTGATCCGCGGACAGCTCCGTGGCGCCGATGTCCTGGCCAGATACGGGGGAGAGGAATTTGTCGTCTTGCTTGCGTCCACCGATAACCCGGTAGCACTGGAAGTCGCCGAACGTATCAGGTCGGCCATCGAGGCAACACCGTTCAACAGGGAAAATGGGTCGACATTCAGTGTCACTATTTCCATAGGCGTCGCGACCCTCAAGCCGGATGATCAGGTGTCGGGGTCCATCCGAGGTGAGCGCCTGGTTGGACAGGCGGACAAGGCGCTCTACGACGCAAAAAATTCGGGGCGCAACCAAGTCTATAATAGCGGCTTGATCCTCTCCGCCGAGAATTGGTAACCACGAAATGGAGTCTTAGCTACGACTGCTACCTACTGATCGGCCTTCTTTTTTTCCTGGTTGGAAGTCTCTGCGACTGGCGATTTCTTGGCGCCCAGTGCGTTAGGAATAGACTCCAGTCCGTTCTTGAGCGTCCTGACGCTGAAAATGTCATCACCTAGCCCTAAGTTAACCTTGGCGTCCGTAATCTGAAAAACTGATTGAGTCAGGTTGGCCTTACTCCTGACGAGGACTCGGTCCCAAATCCATGCCCCGCCCACCTGTTGCCACTGGATAAACTGGTCCTTGACAAGATCGCCCCTATTGTCAAAGTAGTCGATACGAGTCGTAACACAGTTATCCCATTTTTTCGTCTTCAGAAACCAAAAGACACGTTTGCCATAGAGGGGCTTGGCCTCCTTGGGAACACTCTCAACGACATAGAACTCCGTTCCCTTGATGTCCCGAATACCGATGAGTCGGTGCTCATCGTCCTCAAGCGCACGCTTACTGACATCCGCATAGGTTAGATTCGAGTTCAGAAAGCTGTCCCCGGGGTCACGGATAGATACTCTGCGGATCTTACGCAACGCAGGCAAGTAGATGAACTGGTCGACCTGTCCGGCCTGATCTCCGCTGTGCGCCACCCTCAGAAAGGCCGCGCCCTTGGCCTCGTTGGGCAGGATATTAAACAGCATCATCTTGTCGGAGACGCCATCACGGCCGCCAAAATCCTTCCAAAAGCGAATATATTCGCTGCGTTTGACCTTGCCATGCTGATCCATGAGCATCACGATAAAGCGCGAGCGTTGATCGTGTCCCGGATTCTTTTGTCCGCAAAGACGAAAGATCTCTTTGCCATCAGGTTGCTTCCCCGCGATATTGGGCAAGTTCCCAGTCTTGTCTGGGACGTCATCAGCTGCGCCAGCATCCATCGCAATGAGCACTGCCGCAACTCCAACGACAAAAACGAACCAACAGAGCCTCAAAGGACCAGCTTCCCTCTGCATCGTGTCACCTCGGTTGAAAATAAATCTTGGGGGCCATAGAAATTTCCGGGCACGCGGATAGGCGTATTGTCTCCAACACCAAAAAACCACCCACCGATATCACTTGTAGCATGTAAAACTATCAGGATTTGGAAGCCGTCGCCACTATCCAACAGCCACCCTTAAGATATAGATCCGTAGAAACTGAAAAGGGGCCGTAAAGGCCCCTCTTCATATTACTTTTTTCCTGAAATAGCTTAAGCACCTTTATCTGAAAAGAAGACCGTTGCAATACGGGTCTTCTGTCAGCTATCAGGCCCTTAAGGTAAAACCGGGTACTTCACGTCGCCCGATACCGGCGCCGTCCCAAAGAGGGTGTCCCAAGCAAAACCACCGGCCGCAGTACCCGTGGCATCGAAACCGACATCTGCGATCGAGGAGACAGTCGCCGTCGTAACGGTTGCCCCAGCAGTCTTCGTGACGCCTTCAAAACCGAACAGCGTCTGCGTAGTGCCGAGTGTGCCCGCACCAGTCGTGTTGGTCTGCTGGCCAATCCAGGTCAGCATCACGTCATCGCCAGCGGCAAAAGTAACCGCAGGATTCGCTCCCAAGGTAATCGACCCGGTACCACCGGTGTTGGCCGTTCCGGTCAGGCGTTTAGCGCGAAAAGTCTGCGCACTCTGCACACCGGTGCCATCCGGACCCATACCAACCCCTTGGTTCAGAGAAGTGCTCGTACCCGTCACGGTTCCTGACGCATTCTTAGTGATCAACAGGCCAAAGACATTACTAAATTCATCTCCGACAACGCCTACGGTGGTCGTCGCCATCTTACCGTAATCCTGAACCGTCTGGGAGATATCGACATCTGCCGCTACGCCATTGGCAGCAGCATAGGTCTGGCCATTACCACTTGGTCCGGTGATCGTAGCATTAGCCCAACCGCTCGACAGCTTGGAGGTCGTGCTAAAGGCCTGCTTATCGTTAGCCCCGACTGTGGCTACCGCAGCCGTGGTGGTGCTGATCTGCTGTTGACTCAGGATACCTGAGACCTGGTCCTGCCGAACAAAGCTCTCATCGCTATATGGAACACCCGCGCCCACGCCAGGCGTTCCCGTGGCGGTGGCCTCGGTAATCACCGTATGAAACAACTTGACCCCATTATCATCCGTAAAGGACTCCTGAAGAAAGCCGCTTTCCTTAACCAGAGTGGTGGCCCCCGGAATGGTCGAGGTGATAGTACCACTGGAGACACTCCAGCTATCAAATAGGGCATTGGCCGCCTGTGCAGCCATAACGTCAGCCGAAGGCGCAGCCAATATGGCCAGCGCGACTGCCGGGGCAATCCCATGAAATGTACGAAATTTGATCTTCATTGTGGAGTCTCCTTAGCGCTTAGATTTCACAAAGCAACGCGGCCATGTCCCTCGAATCCAAGCCCACTAGACCTAGTGCCGTCATCACTTCTTACCTCGTTTCCTACACGGACCTACCTCAGACCCGGCGCCCGGCGCCGAAACCGACTTAATTTCTTTAATAGTGCATGATTATAACAAAACACTATAGGGTAGTCACTATGATGTCCCTCACAAATCAGCAGGTCTTAATACTCAAGGACACCTCAATGTGAGTCATAGGGTGCGAGCCCAAGCACAAAAGGTATGGCGACCAGCCCAAGGGCGCCCTGTATGCCTTGTCACAAAGTTCGTGCTTTTCTGGCCACAGAAGTAATAATATGATCTGCGTTTCCACTCAAGTAGGCGCATCCGAGGCCGATCAACAATCATGCAGGAATATTATCTAGGACGTCAGCCCATCTTTGACGCTGATCTTGATGTTAAGGGCTATGAGCTGCTCTATCGTTCGCAGGATATGGACGCCGGAGTTAACAACGATCAGGCAACATCTCAAGTCCTGCTGAACAGCTTCTGGGAAATGGGACTCGAGAGAATCGTCGGAAAACACGCGGCCTTCGTCAACCTGACGCGTCGCTTTATCCTAAACGAATCCCTGATCCCACCACCCAACGACCAGCTCGTGCTTGAGGTACTCGAAGATATCGAGGTCGACGACGAACTCCTCGCGGCGGTCGGCCGGCTTAAGGAAAAAGGTTACACGATCGCTTTGGATGACTTCATTTATCACCCCAAGCTGCAGCCGCTGGTGCGCATGGCGGACATCATCAAGATCGATGTTCTGGCCCTAAGTCACCAGGAAATCGACGAACACCTGTTCACGCTACGCAAGTTTCCACTCAAGCTCCTGGCCGAAAAAGTGGAAACACCTGAAGAATTCGACTGGTGCAAATCCCGTGGCTTTGACTATTACCAGGGTTACTTCCTGTGTAAGCCTAGAATCATTAAGGGACGCCGGATGCCAACCAACCGGCTCAACGCGCTGCGTCTCATGGCAGAGCTACAAGAGCCCGATCTCGACGTGAAACGGCTTGAGGCGCTCATCGCTCAGGACGTAACGATGAGCTACCGCCTGCTGCACTATATAAATTCGGCGGCTTTCGCCGCCCACGACATCGAATCGATTCACCATGCGATCGTATATCTGGGCAAGCAAGAGATCTGTAAATGGGCAAGTCTGGCCCTGCTCGCGGGCATCGACGACAAGCCTGAGGCCCTGACCATGACCGCTCTGGTTCGCGCCCATATGTGCGAACTGCTCGCCGAAAAGGACCCACATCTGAATCCATCCACCGCGATGATGATCGGCATGTTTTCGACCCTGGATGCCATGCTCGACGCCCCGCTTGGCGAGATATTGGTCGATATCCCACTGATCGAGGGCGCTCGCAGCGCCCTGCTCGATAGTAATGGGCCCTACGCGAGCGTTCTGACCTGCACCTTGGCATATGAGACCGGCACCTGGGAAGACCTCGACTTCGAGGACGAAGACCAGACCCAACTCATCTCCATTTACCTTCGTGCAATCGAATGGGCGGAAACCATGCTCGGGAGCCTTAAGGGCACTCAATAAAGGACGGCGGGAAGGGGAAAACGCGCTGTTTATCTCCGCGTTCCCCTGGAATTGTGACACCGCTAATCAGGAAATATTGCATACGCGCCTGACGTATACCCCGTTTCGCGCACGGATGACGGTCGATCCCTATGGAGTTTGACGGGTGAGTATCATTAAACCACGCCCCAAACGACCGCTGCCGTCACTGATTTCGGTGGCTACGGCAATGATGTTGCCATCAGCCGACGCAAAGCCTTGCCCCGAGATTAGCTCGTTGTTCGTTAACGTCAGCGCCATCGTGAGCGTCCCGTTAGTTGAAACCGTGTAGGAGCTGGTAGTGGCCGTGGATAGGCCATCCGGCGCCACTACCGGCGTTAGTGTCGTGGATAAAGTAGTACCTGCCACCGCAGCCGCCAAATCAATGCTGGCCCGCTTACTGGCGATACTCCCGCTCGTGACCACCCCGGTTCCCGATGTCGGCGCGTTAAGCACGACCTTGCCGTTGCGATAGGCCGTTGCCAGGATAGCTGTACCCGTACCCGGGGTGGCGTCCTGACTGAAATCAACCACGGAATAGGTCCCGCCCAAGGGCGGGGTGGTCGTGGACCGTTTGGCGGCGAAGGTCAGACCGCGTACCGCACGATTCTCAAGATCGAGACGAAAGCGGTCGTTCGCCGCTGCCGGAGTCGTGGCGGCAACCGTGATCGTGACGTTGTTCGAAACCGCCGGAGAAACGGGGGTGCAAGCGAAACTACCGACGCCCGATGTGGTCGTGATCGTTTTGGTGCCCACGGTATAGCTGATGGTTTCGCCCGTGGTTCCGGCATCGTACGAAATCGCCGAAAGATTCGCCGAAAGATCGGATGTAACCGTCGCCGTTCCGATCGTAGCCCCGCTCACCGAGAGCACGCAGAAACCCTGCCCGTCATTATCGAGCACATTCAATCGATTGCCGGTGCTGCCAGGATCGACCGTATAGCTATCGCCCCCTGCAGGCGTACTGGTACTGCTAAAGGCCGCCGTACCGGCCGCGACCAGGTTCAGGGTCACGGTCGCGGTCGTGGCGATCGCGCCGTCACTGACCGTGTAATTGAAGGTATCCGTCGGCGCGACGGGTGAGGTCAGGCTCGGCGTATAGCGCAGACTCTTGGCGCTGGGGTCAATCGTAACCGTTCCTGTCGCCGGCGTGGCCTGGGTGTTGACTGCGGTGATCACCAGTGGTGTCGCCGTCGTTGCGTGATCGTTGGCAAGCACATCAAGCAAGACCTCCGGGAAGGCGTCGGAGGCCGTGTAATATGCCAGCAGATTACCGTCGGGCGAAACGGCCCCGCTACCCAGGAAACCACCGTTGCTCTTCAAGAACAACACCGTCCCGGAAGTAAAAACGCGATAGAAACCTGCCGCGCCTGGATCGGCCGTGGTCGAAAATGTGGTCGCTCCGGTTGCATAGGGCGTCACGAGGGGTTGGGTCAGGTTGCTACTAAAGACCGCGGCCGTAGACCCGATGTCCAAGCTTCCATACAGGTCGCTGGCGACTGAATTGGGCAGGCTCGTCTCCGATGCATCATCGAAGGTCGCTACTCCATGACGGATTGTAACCGAATCGCTATCCGCTATACCCGACGACATCGGTCCACTCAAGCGGACATCCATGGAAACCATATTGTACTGTGTCCCGCCCGCCTGCAGCGGATCGTCCAGTAGCGCGTTGGTCGCCTGATCGGTCTTGGGCTGATTCTGATCGCCGGTCGCGTTACCAATACCAATCCGTAACCCCTGACGCAGAAAACCGGCTCCGCTCTCTTCATCGATCGGATAGGCCATCATTTGCCCGTCCGGGCTGACCAGACCGGCCACGGCATTGCCTGACTGTGTCTCGACAACAAGTTGTCCGGTCGGCGTTACGATGTGGCTTAGCCCATTCAACGAACCGGTCCCCAGCGTCTGGGTGTGCGCCGAGGTCAAATCATGCAAGGCGCTGCTAAAGAATCGTGAGCCCGAGGAACCTGATACGAGTCCCGTGGAATCGAAAAAGGCTGTCCCATCACTGCGCCGCACACCCAAACCGCCGGGATTCGGATTAAAAGTCGAGGGATCCGCCAGAAAAACAGAGAGTCCGACGAGCTCATAGCCCCGATTCGTGAGTGTGTTGGTCGAGCTGGCCACGCCCGGAGCAGCCATGGCGGCGGCAAGGTCGGGAAGTATAGCCGACGAGGCGTTGGCCAGGGCGGTGATCGACTGGTCAAAGGTCTGTCCGGTCAAGTCGACCTGCATACCTTGTAACAAGGCGTTCAGCACCGCGACCTCGCCTACGGAGTAATTACCCATGACGTTGCCACCGATCAGACTGACCTGGATCTGCCGCATGACATCTTCGGAGAAGGGCGTGATATCGACGGTGCCGCCGGTCACGATGGCCCGCATCGTGACGCTGGGTTGGGCTGGGTCCGTCACGCGAACGGCCAACGTGCTGGATGGGGACGGCGAATTCGAAAAGGTATAGACGCCGGTCGCGTCGGTTGCCGTCGTCGCCACTATCGACGAAATGTTCCCGGCCGCATCCAGTTGCACTAAGTCAACGGTCGCCCCCGCAACCGGCGTCATACCGGTCACGGCCGCCTGCGCCGGCGGCGTAATCAGGCCGACGGCTCGCGCCAACCGGGTCATGATCCCCTGAATCCCGGTCGCCGGCGTGTCAGCCTGAGCGATAAACCGAGTTGCGTCCGCCGGCGCTGCACGCACGACGCCGGTAACTTTATTAATCAGGGCGTTCGGGCTCACATCCCCGCCACTGCCACTGCATGCGGAGAGTAAGACCACGAACAGAGGAAAAAGGCGCTTCAAAGCAGGAAATGTTCGCAACATGATATTTTTCCGCAAATTAATGTGTTTGACGGTGGTCGGAACAGTATAGTTCCCGCACCCCATGCGCGAAACAGGTAATAAGCGGCCACTAAGACACGGCGTCGGCACCCTTTAGCTGATTACACGCCGCCGCGATTTAGATAGATCAGGTTATTTTGACTCTGTCCGTAGTCGATACGCGTCTGCGACCCGTAGTCGACAGTCAGCCAACGATAGTTTTCGATCGGCATACCCAGTGCATCGGTAATACACATACGGATCGGGCCGACATGGGCGGTCACCACAATGCGCTGGCCAGCATGCCGCATAACGATATCTGCGATAGCGCCGAGGACGCGGTCATGATGGTCCCGAATGGTTTCACCGCCCTCAGGGACAAATCCAACCGGATCCTGCTTCCAAGCCGCAAAATCCTCCGGGTAGTCACGCGCAATATCGTCAAAATAGAGGCCATCCCATATCCCGAACGGACGCTCTTTAAGACGCG
>CAZASZ010000023.1:4464-29573 GCA_964487925.1 uncultured Gammaproteobacteria bacterium | reverse complement strand
CGACGGCGCACGTGGAGTACGAGTCTGACAATCGGCACTATGCGCACGTTGACTGCCCGGGACACGCCGATTACGTGAAGAACATGATCACGGGTGCGGCGCAGATGGACGGTGCGATCCTGGTATGTAGTGCAGCCGATGGCCCGATGCCGCAGACGCGCGAGCACATTCTGCTGAGTCGTCAGGTTGGCGTGCCTTATATTGTGGTGTTCATGAACAAGGCCGACATGGTCGACGACGCCGAGCTGCTGGAGCTGGTTGAGATGGAGATTCGAGAGCTGCTGGACAGCTACGACTTTCCTGGCGACGACACCCCGATCGTCGTGGGATCGGCGCTGAAGGCGCTGGAAGGCGACACTTCTGAGATTGGCGTGCCGGCGATTCTGAAGCTGGTTGAGGCGATGGACAGCTACATTCCTGAGCCGGAGCGTGCGATTGACGGAGACTTCCTGATGCCGGTTGAGGACGTGTTCTCGATCTCGGGTCGCGGCACCGTGGTGACGGGCCGAGTTGAACGTGGCGTCATCAAGGTGGGCGAGGAAGTGGCGATTGTCGGTATCCGTGACACCGTGAAGACGACGTGTACGGGTGTTGAGATGTTCCGCAAGCTGCTTGACCAGGGCCAGGCGGGTGATAACGTCGGTGTGCTGCTGCGCGGCACGAAGCGAGAGGAAGTTGAGCGTGGCCAGGTGCTGGCCAAGCCGGGTTCGATCACGCCGCACACGAAGTTTGAGGCTGAGGTCTACATTCTGTCGAAGGATGAAGGTGGTCGTCATACGCCGTTCTTCAATGGTTATCGGCCGCAGTTTTACTTCCGTACGACGGACGTAACGGGTGCGTGTGACCTGCCGGAAGGCGTGGAGATGGTGATGCCTGGTGACAACGTCAAGATGACGGTGAGCCTGATCGCACCGATCGCGATGGAAGACGGGCTGCGTTTCGCTATCCGAGAGGGTGGTCGAACCGTTGGCGCCGGCGTCGTCGCAAAGATCATCGAGTAAGCAAGCGTATAGAAAACGACGGCACTGAATTTCGTGCCGGGATGCCGAATGGCCCTTGTGGCCTTCGGCGATGATTAACAGATTGGTAAACGGGTCAGACTATGGCAACTGCAGGTCAAACAATTCGTATTCGTCTTAAGGCATTCGATCATCGTCTGATCGACCGGTCCGCACGGGAAATCGTGGACACGGCTAAGCGCACGGGCGCCCAGGTCAAGGGGCCGATCCCGCTGCCGACCCGCAAGGAACGCTTCACCATCCTGATTTCTCCGCACGTCAACAAAGACGCCCGGGATCAGTATGAGATCAGGACCTATAAGCGTCTGATGGATATTGTTGAGCCTACGGACAAGACAGTTGACGCGCTGATGAAGTTGGATCTGGCCGCTGGCGTGGATGTTCAGATTAAGTTGAATTAGTAACTATAAAGAATGACCGGGGTAGTTTGACGCGGCAGTGACCGCACCCGGAACTGAGAAAAATGCATTCCGCCTGACATGTACCGGTAAGGCGCCGGGCGGAAATAACGGCAAGAGGTTATGAGAGAGATGGCTATTGGTCTGATCGGAAGAAAATGTGGCATGACTCGCGTCTTTACGGACGAGGGCGCATCGATTCCTGTTACCGTTATCGAGGTCCAGCCCAACAGGATCAGCCAGGTCAAGACCCAGGATACGGACGGTTACAGCGCCCTCCAGGTCACGACCGGTAGCCGCCGTGCTAGTCGTGTGACCAAGCCGATGGCGGGACACTTCGCCAAGGCAGGGGTTGAGGCTGGCCGCGGTCTGTGGGAATTCCGCCTTGATGGCGACAGCGATGTAGCTGAACTTGCGGTGGGTTCCGAGCTGACGGTGTCGACGTTTGAGGCCGGTCAGATAGTCGATGTGACCGGGACGACGATCGGTAAGGGCTTCGCGGGCGGCGTTAAGCGGCATAATTTCGCGATGCAGGACGCCACGCACGGTAACTCGCTCTCTCATCGTGCACCCGGTTCGATCGGTCAGAACCAGACCCCGGGCCGCGTGTTCAAGGGGAAGAAGATGGCCGGTCATATGGGTAATGTCCGTCGCACTACCCAGAATCTCGAGGTTGTGCGGGTTGATGGGGAACGTAATGTCATCTTGATCAAGGGGGCCGTCCCCGGTGCTGCCGGTGGTAACGTGATCATCAAGCCCTCGGTCAAGGCGCGTTGAGGAAATAATGATGGAATTGACAGTAATATCAGATAGCGGAAAGGCTACGGGTACCAACGTAATGGTCTCCGATACCGCCTTCGCAGCAGACTATAACGAGGCCCTGGTGCATCAGGTCGTCACGGCCTATCTGGCCGGCGCACGGTCCGGTACACGCGCCCAAAAGACGCGTTCCGATGTGCGTGGCGGCGGCGCCAAGCCCTGGCGCCAGAAAGGTAGTGGTCGCGCCCGTGCGGGTACGAGTCGCAGCCCGCTGTGGCGCAGCGGTGGCGTTACCTTTGCAGCCCGTCCTGCTAACTATGAGCAGAAGGTCAATAAGAAGATGTACCGTGCCGCGATGCGCTCCATCCTTTCGGAGCTGAATCGTCAGGAGCGTCTTCAGATCATTGATGGCTTGTCTATCGATGAGCCAAAGACCAAGACTCTGGTTGGCAAACTGAGTGCGCTTGGTTTGGACCAGGTGTTGATCGTGGTCTCCGAAGTTGACGTGAACCTCATGCTGGCGGCGCGGAATCTGCATCAAGTTAAGGTGATCACCTCGACGGAACTTAATCCCTATGACCTCGTCCGTTACGATCGTGTCGTTATGGATTCTGAGGTCGTCAAGCAAATCGAGGCACGATTGGTATGAACCAAGAAAGATTACTGCAGGTGCTACTGGCCCCACACGTTTCGGAAAAGGCCGCTAATGCGTCCGAAAGCGGAAATCAATATGTCTTCAAAGTTGCCAGCGATGCGACCAAGGTCGAGATCCGTGGCGCTGTTGAATCGTTGTTCAACGTTGAAGTACAGAACGTGTGTACGGTCAATATCAAGGGTAAGGCCAAGCGTACCGGTGCCAGATTGGGGCGCAGAAATGGGGTCAGAAAGGCCTACGTGGCCCTGAAGCCCGGTTTTGAAATCGACCTTATGGGTCCTCAATAACATATTAATTTCCAAGGCTTTAATATCATGGCAATCGTAAAGACAAAACCGACATCGGCAGGCAGCCGCTTCGTCGTCAAGGTCGTCAATCCAGAACTGCACAAGGGCAAGCCTCATGCGCCATTGCTGGAGAGACAGACCAACAATGCGGGCCGTAACAACAATGGCCGCATCACGGTTCGGCATCAAGGCGGTGGTCATAAGCAGCACTACCGCGTGATCGACTTCAAGCGTAACAAGACTGATATCCCCGGTCGTGTCGAGCGTCTTGAGTACGATCCCAATCGTTCCGCGAATATCGCTTTGATCCTGTACGCGGACGGCGAACGGCGCTATATTATTGCGCCCAAGAATCTGTCTGCCGGTGACCCGGTCATTGCGTCTAAGGATGCACCGATCAAGCCGGGTAATGCGATGCCTATGCGCCACATTCCTGTGGGTAGTGTGGTTCACTGCGTAGAGATGAAGCCTGGCAAGGGCGCCCAGATCGCGCGCAGTGCCGGTACTTCGGTTCAGCTTGTCGCGAAGGAGGGGCCACATGCCATCCTTCGTTTGCGATCGGGTGAGATGCGTAAGATCTTGATCGATTGCATGGCCACGATTGGAGAAGTTGGTAACTCCGAGCACGGTCTGCGGTCACTCGGGAAGGCCGGCGCCGTTCGCTGGAGAGGCAAGCGCCCGACAGTACGTGGTGTTGCCATGAACCCAGTGGATCACCCGCACGGTGGCGGTGAGGGTCGTACGTCCGGTGGTCGCCATCCGGTCACGCCTTGGGGCGTGCCGACCAAGGGTTACAAGACCCGGACGAATAAGCGTGGCCAGTCGATGATAATTCGTCGTCGTAAGGCTCGATAGGATTTTTCGGATTATAAATACAGAGGTTAGTTATGCCGCGTTCGATTAAAAAAGGGCCTTTTATTGATCAATCTCTGATTGGTAAGGTCATGACGGCGATTGAGACCGGGAACAAGAGACCCATCAAAACTTGGTCCAGGCGATCGATGATCTTCCCCGATATGGTCGGCCTGACGATTGCGGTCCATAACGGCAAACAGCATGTCCCTGTTTTGGTTTCTGAAAACATGGTCGGCCACAAACTGGGTGAATTCGCGGGTACGCGCACATTCAAGGGCCATTCCGGGGATAAAAAGTCTAGGTAACAGGTGCATCAATGGAAACGTATTCACGACTGAAAAATACAAGAATATCGGCGCAAAAGTGCCGACTGGTTGCGGATCAGGTCCGTGGCATGCCTGTCGAAAGGGCGCTGAATATTCTTCGTTTTAGCGAGAAAAAGGCCGCTGCGATCATTAAGAAGGTCCTCGAATCCGCGATTGCCAATGCCGAGCATAACGACGGTGCGGATGTTGATGAGCTCAAGGTAAGCCGGATCTGTGTGGACGAGGGGCCGACCTATAAGCGATTCCGGGCGCGTGCCCGTGGTCGTGGCGATCGTATCCTCAAGCGTGGCAGCCATATCACTGTTGCCGTCAGCGACAATTAATAGAGAGTATTAGTATGGGTCAAAAAGTACATCCAACCGGCATACGTCTCGGTATCGTCAAGAACTGGGTTTCGACGTGGTATGCGAATAGCCAGGACTACGCCGATTACCTGAACACTGATATTAAGGTGCGGAACTTCTTGAAGGACAAGCTCCGTCAGGCATCTGTCAGCCGGATCCAGATTGAGCGGCCCGCCAAGACAGCCAACATCATCATCAGCACCGCGCGTCCAGGCATGGTCATCGGCAAGAAGGGTGATGAGATCGATCAGCTGCGCAAGGAAGTCGCTGCGATGATGGGTGTGCCGGTCCGGATCAATATCGAGGAGATTCGCAAGCCGGAGCTTGACGCTCAGCTTGTTGCCGAGAGCGTGGCCCAGCAGATCGAACGTCGTATCATGTTTCGCCGCGCCATGAAACGCGCCGTGACCAACACGATGCGACTTGGCGCCCAGGGTATCAAGGTTCATGTGTCGGGTCGTTTGAACGGCGCTGAAATCGCACGTAGTGAGTGGTATCGCGAGGGGCGTGTACCCTTGCACACGCTGCGCGCAGATATCGACTACGGCTTTTGTGAGGCCAGCACCCCTTCCGGCGTGATCGGAATCAAGGTCTGGATCTTCAAGGGCGAGATTTATAACAAGCTTGGCGAGGAGCCCCAGGGCGACGCTGCCAAAGCCGTTGCTAGTTAGGAGTAGTTGGCGATGTTACAGCCAAAGAGAATGAAATTTCGCAAGATGCATAAGGGCCGCAACCGGGGTTGTACCAATGGTTCCGGTGATCGGGTCAGCTTCGGCACCTTTGGTCTGAAGGCGACGACCCGTGGTCGAATCACGGCGCGCCAGATCGAGGCTGCACGTCGCGCAATGACCCGTTACATCAAACGTGGCGGCAAGATTTGGATTCGGGTCTTCCCTGACAAGCCCATCACGAAGAAGCCTATTGAGGTTCGTATGGGTAAGGGTAAGGGCAACGTGGAGTACTGGGTTGCGCTGACTCAGCCCGGTCGCATGCTCTATGAGATGGAAGGCGTTAGCGAGGAGATCGCACGTGAGGCCTTTAGACTTGCGGCGGCCAAGCTTCCGGTGAAAACGACATTTGTTACCCGTACGGTGATGTGATGAAGGCGAATGAATTGAGAACTAAGACTGCGGAAGGCCTGCGTGAAGATCTTCAGGGGCTGTTTCGCGAGCAGTTCAATCTGCGCATGCAGCGTGGCAGCGGACAGCTGGCCCAGGTGCATCAGCTCAAGAAGGTACGCCGGAATATTGCCCGCGTTAAAACCATACTGAACGAGCTGAATAATGGTGAGACGAAATGACAGAAGACAGACAGCCCGCGCGTGCCGTGATCGGTACGGTCGTCAGCAACAAGATGGATAAGACCATCACCGTGATGATTGAGCGTAAAATCGCGCACCCGCTTTACAAGAAATATATCAGACGATCCACCAAGGTTCACGCCCATGATGCTGAGAACACCTGCAACGAAGGTGACAAGGTTATGGTCGAGCAATGCCGTCCCGTGTCCAAGTCAAAGACCTGGCGGCTAGTGGAAGTGCTCGAGCGATCCGTCTGAATGACAGTGGTGCTGCCGTTCGTGTATGATCGGGCGGCTTTCAGGAGATAGAGAACAATGATACAGATGCAAACAAATCTCGATGTTGCCGACAACAGCGGGGCACGTAGGGTTCAGTGCATCAAAGTGCTGGGCGGGTCGCATCGTCGTTATGCTGGCATCGGCGACATCATCAAGGTCAGCGTCAAGGAGGCCATCCCGCGGGGTAAGGTCAAGAAGGGCGAGGTCTATAACGCCGTTGTCGTGCGTACCTGTCACGGTGTGCGCCGCAATGATGGGTCGAAGATCCGTTTCGACAACAATGCCGCTGTGCTGCTTAACAGCCAGAAACAGCCGATCGGCACGCGCATATTCGGTCCCGTCACGAGGGAGCTGCGTACCGAGCAGTTCATGAAGATCATTTCACTCGCACCTGAAGTGCTGTAATCGGATTATAAGGGTAGGAAAGCGCCATGCGTAAATTTAGAAAGAATGATGACGTCATCGTCACGACGGGACGGGATAAGGGTAAACGCGGTAACATCACGCGCGTCCTGACGGATGAAAAGGTTATCGTCGAGAACGTAGCCATGGTCAAACGTCATACAAAGCCGAATCCCAATCGTGGCGTAGCTGGTGGGATTGTCGAGAAGGAGTCCGCGATTCACGTCTCCAATATCGCCCATTTCAACCCGGTGACCAAGAAGGCCGATCGTGTCGGTTTTCGCGTCCTCGAGGATGGTAAGAAGGTGCGTTTTTTCAAATCCAATAACGAAGTCCTGGATAGCTGAACAGTAGGTCTTATAAGTCATGACAAGTTTCAAGCAGCATTACACTGATGAAGTCGCGCCTAAGCTGCGCGAGCGCTTCGCATATAAGAGCGTGATGGAGATCCCAAAGATCGAGAAGATCACCCTGAACATGGGGCTCGGTGAGGCGATCACGGACAAAAAGGTTGTCGAAGCCGCAAAGAAAGAGATGGCCGCCATCTGTGGGCAGTCGCCGATTACGACCTATGCACGAAAGTCCATCGCCGGCTTCAAGATCCGTGAGGGTTGGCCCCTGGGCTGTAAGGTCACGCTGCGTCGCGAGCGGATGTATGAATTCCTCGAGCGTCTGGTGACCATCGCGATTCCGCGTATCCGCGATTTTCGTGGTCTTAACGGAAAGGCGTTTGACGGGCGCGGCAACTACAGCATGGGTGTTCGCGAGCAGATTATCTTTCCCGAAATCGACTACGATAAAATCGACGCGCTTCGGGGTTTGGATATCACGATCACCACGACCGCAAAGAACGACGAAGAAGGCAAGGCGCTGCTTGAAGCCTTCAACTTCCCCTTCAGGAACTAAGGTAGAGAGCAATGGCAAAGAAATCCATGATCAACCGCGATCTCAAGCGGGCAGAAACCGTCAAGAAGTACGCTGCCAAGCGTGCGGAACTCAAAGCTATCATCAACAGCGCGGAGAGTTCCCAAGAGGACAAGGCCGTTGCATGGAAGGCCTTTCATGCCTTGCCGCGTGACGCCAGCCCTTGCCGCATGCGTAGCCGCTGCCGACTGAGCGGGCGCCCGCACGGTTTCTACCGTAAGTTTGGTTTGGGCCGGAACAAGCTGCGCAAGGCCGCCATGGCGGGGCAAGTACCCGGTCTGGTTAAGGCCAGTTGGTAAAGCGAGTAATCACGAGCAACCTTTTAGAAAGAGCTGAATTATTATGACAATGACTGACCCCATTTCCGATATGCTCACGCGTATCCGTAATGCCTATCACTCGGAAAAAGAGACCGTTTCGATGCCGCTTTCCAAGCAGAAGGTCGCAATTGCGAAGGTCCTGCAGGATGAGGGTTATATCGTCGGTTATGCCACTGCTGAAGCGGAAGGCAAGCCCACGCTCACTATTCAGCTCAAGTATTTTGAAGGTAAGCCCGTTATTAGCAGCCTGAAACGCTTCAGCCGCCCAGGTCTGCGCGCGTATAGGGGGAAGGACAGTCTGCCCAAGGTTATGGGTGGGCTTGGCATCGCCATCGTCTCTACCTCGAAAGGGGTTATGACTGATCGCGCCGCCCGTGCCTCGGGCCATGGCGGTGAAGTCCTTTGTTTCGTTTCTTAACATATTAATAGCGTAGAACAGTACCATGTCTAGAATCGCAAATAATCCGGTAGTGCTGCCCAAGGGCGTGACCGTCGCGATCAGTGATCGAAAGATGACTGTATCAGGGACCAAGGGCAAGCTTGAGCACACCATTCACAACGCGGTGAATGTCAATCAGGAAGACAATGTCCTGACGTTCGCCCAAGCGGAAGACTCCAAGGCCTCTCACGCCATGGCGGGGACGACTCGCGCCCTTGTCAGCAATATGGTGCAAGGTGTGGCTGAGGGTTTTGAAAAACGCCTGACGCTGATCGGTGTCGGTTACCGCGCCCAAGCCAAGGGCAAGGTCCTTAACCTTACTCTAGGCTATTCGCATCCGATCGATTACGCAGTTCCTGAAGGGATAGAGATCGAAACCCCGAGTCAGACCGAGGTCGTCGTCAAGGGTGTGGATAAGCAGAAGGTTGGGCAGGCAGCTGCCAACATTCGTCGCTATCGTCCGCCAGAGCCCTACAAGGGTAAGGGCGTCCGTTACTCGGACGAGATCGTGGTTAGAAAAGAAGCCAAGAAGAAGTAGGTGGCCGCAGTGGATAAGAAACAAACTAGATTACGCAGGGCGCGCCGCGCTCGTGCAACGATTAAACGGATTGGCGCGCATCGTTTGTGTGTGTTTCGCACCCCGCGTCATATTTACGCACAGGTGATCGCCCCTGAGGGCGACCGCATTGTCGCCAGCGCCAGCACACTTGATGCAGACGTTCGCACTGCGATCGAGGGTTATACGGGCAACGTGTCCGCTGCCAGCGCCGTCGGTAAGGTTGTTGCCGAGAAAGCAGTGGCCGCAGGTCTGTCCGAGGTGGCCTTTGACCGGTCCGGATTCAAATATCATGGTCGTATCAAGGCGCTGGCGGATGCCGCGCGTGAAAACGGCCTCAAATTCTAAAGGCAGGATTAGTTATGGCCAGGATGATGAAAAACGATAATGCTGATGATCTTCAGGAAAAACTTGTCGCGGTGCGACGGGTTGCCAAGGTCGTCAAGGGTGGACGCCAGTTTGGTTTTTCGGCGCTGACAGTAGTCGGCGACGGAAAGGGCCGTATCGGCTTCGGCAACGCCAAGGCTCGTGAGGTTCCGGTGGCGATTCAAAAGGCTATGGCGCAGGCGCGCGCGAATATGCGTCAGATCAAGCTCAATGGCGTCACCCTGCAGTATCCGGTGGAGTCTAGGCATGGCGCCGCTCGCGTTCACATGCAGCCTGCCTCTCAGGGTACTGGCATTATCGCCGGTGGTGCGATGCGCGCTGTTTTTGAGGTCGTGGGCGTCCGTGACGTCCTGGCCAAATGTGTCGGTTCTACCACGAACCCGATTAATATCATTCTGGCGACGATCAATGGCCTTGAGGCCATGAATAGTCCTGAGGACGTGGCCCGGAAACGTGGCAAAACCGTCGACGAAATTTTGGGGTAATAGGAAATGGTCAAGAAGAAGACGCTGAAGGTCACGTTAGTACGCTCGCGTTACGGCCGTTTGGCTGCGCATCGGGCCTGCGTTGCCGGCCTTGGACTGCGCCGAATGCATCATACCGTTGAAGTAGAGGATACTCCGGCGGTCCGTGGGATGATCAACAAGATCTCCTATATGGTTAAGTGTGAGGAAGCCTGATCATGAGACTGAATACGATTAAGCCCGCTGAGGGTTCTAAGACCGCGGCGCGTCGGGTTGGCCGAGGTATCGGCTGTGGGTTCGGCAAGACGTGTGGCCGCGGCCACAAGGGTCAGCATTCCCGTTCCGGTGGTTTTCATAAGGTGGGCTTTGAGGGTGGACAGATGCCCTTGCAGCGCCGTCTGCCTAAGGTTGGCTTTAGTTCCAGAGTGGGCCGCTATGTCGCAGAGGTTCGCCTGTCCGAGATCGATAAGATCGAGGCCGGGACGATCGACCTGGACGCTTTGAAGGCTGCCAATGTCGTTCCCATTCAGACCCGGACCGCGCGGATCATCGCCTCCGGCGAGATCGGCCGTGCTGTAACGGTATCAGCCGGCGTGCTTGCCACTAAAGGCGCTCGCGCCGCAATCGAGGCCGCAGGCGGCAAGGTAGAGGATTAAGTTGGCTGGGACTCGATCCATGGCTGGCGGCGGGGCGGCGACGGGCGGTCTCACCGAGCTCAAACAGCGCCTCCTGTTTCTGCTGGGGGCGTTGTGCGTATTCCGGCTTGGTACATTCATACCTGTTCCGGGTATTGATCCGGGGGCGCTGGCATCACTGTTCGAACAGCAACGCGGCACAATCCTGGATATGTTCAATATGTTTTCCGGTGGTGCGCTGGGGCGTCTTTCGATATTTGCCCTTAGTGTCATGCCATATATTTCCGCATCCATCATCATTCAGCTGCTGTCATCGGTCTATCCACCTCTGGAGCAGTTGAAGAAGGAAGGGGAATCGGGCCGACGAAAACTGTCTGAGTACACGCGGTACCTGACGGTGGCGCTGGCAGCTTTTCAGGCACTCGGTATTGCGATTGCACTTGAGAGTCAACGCATCGGTGTCGTACAGGTCGTGATTGATCCGGGTTGGGTCTTCCGGATTACGGCCGTGGTGTCGTTGATGACGGGGACGATGTTCCTGATGTGGCTGGGCGAACAGGTTACGGAAAGGGGTATCGGCAACGGTATCTCGATGATCATCTTCGCGGGTATCGTCGTCGGTCTGCCTAAGGCGATCGCGGGTACGCTTGAGCTGGCTCGTACAGGGGAACTTCACGCCTTGATCGTGTTGGCCTTGCTGGTTCTATCAGTGCTTGTGACGGCGTTCGTTGTTTACGTGGAGCGAGCGCAGCGGCGGATTACCGTTAACTACGCGAAACGGCAACAAGGTCGCCGGGTCTATGCCGGGCAGACGAGCCATTTGCCTCTGAAATTGAACATGGCCGGTGTTATTCCGCCCATCTTCGCTTCGTCGATCATACTGTTTCCGTCGACGCTGGGTAGCTGGTTCGGCAACACAGAAGGGATGACTTGGGTCAAGGACATCGCCAATACGTTGTCCCCGGGACAACCGCTTTACATAGTGGTTTTTTCGGCGGCGATCGTATTCTTTTGTTTCTTCTATACGGCACTGCAGTTCAATCCGAACGAGACAGCCGAGAACCTGAAGAAGTCCGGCGCCTTTGTACCGGGTGTGCGTCCCGGTGTACAGACCGCCAAATATATTGATTCGGTCATGACGCGCCTGACCCTGGTCGGTTCTATGTATATCACGGCCGTGTGTCTGCTACCGCAGTTCCTGATCGTATATTGGAACGTACCGTTCTATTTCGGTGGGACTTCGCTGCTAATTATCGTGGTCGTGGTCATGGACGTCATGGCGCAAATACAAGCCCATATGATGTCGCATCAGTATGATGGCCTTTTGAAGAAATCTAAGTTACACGGAAAAAGCTAATTGAATTCCGCCGAATAGCTGGCGGAGACTATTTGGAGCATTGATATGAAAGTCAGAGCATCGGTAAAGAAAATGTGTCGCAACTGTAAAGTCATTCGTCGTAAGGGTGCTGTTCGCGTTATCTGCAAGGACGCCCGACATAAACAGCGGCAGGGTTAATCGAGTCTAGAATATAAGGTCTTGCCTTATCGGTGAATAGGCGATAGAATTGCCAGTTTTTCCGGGCCGGATATCATTCATTTGGAGTAAGTAATGGCGCGTATTGCGGGAATCAATATCCCAGTAAACAAGCATGTGGTCATCGCCCTGACCTCGATATACGGTATCGGGCAGACGCGTGCTCAGCAGATCTGTGAGTCGTCGAAGATCGATAAAACGACCAAGGTTAAGGACCTCGCCGAGGGTGAGCTCGAGACCCTGCGTGACGAAGTCGGTAAGTTCATTGTGGAAGGTGATCTTCGTCGCGAAGTGTCGATGAATATCAAACGTCTTATGGACCTCGGTTGTTATCGTGGTATCCGCCATAGACGTGGCCTGCCGTTGCGTGGTCAACGAACCAAAACAAATGCCCGGACCCGAAAGGGACCGCGCAAACCCATTAGAAAATAAACAACATTATTGGATTATAGTTCTATGGCAAAGCCTACAGCTGGCAAGACGCGTAAGCGCGTCAAGAAGAATATCGCGGATGGCGTGGCTCATGTGCACGCCTCTTTCAACAATACGATCGTCACTATTAGTGATCGTCAGGGCAATACCCTGGCCTGGGCCTCCGCAGGCGGCTCCGGGTTTCGTGGGTCTAGAAAGAGTACCCCGTTCGCTGCCCAGGTAGCTGCCGAGAAGGCCGGTGAGAAGGTCAAAGAATTTGGCATGAAGAACCTGGATGTTGAGGTCAACGGACCTGGTCCGGGACGCGAGTCTGCTATTCGCGCCCTCAACGCTTCCGGGTTTACGGTCAATAACATACTGGATGTGACTCCGATCCCGCATAACGGATGCCGTCCTCCCAAAAAACGTCGTGTATAAGTAGGTATCAACGTGGCTAAATACTCCGGAGCAAAGTGCCGTATGTGCCGTCGTCAGGGGGAGAAACTCTTCCTGAAGGGCGAGAAGTGTTTTTCTAGCAAGTGCGCGATAGAAAATCGCGCCTTTCCGCCGGGTCAGCACGGTAAGCGTCGTTCACGCATTACCGATTACGCGCTGCAGCTTAGAGAAAAACAAAAGGTTCGTTGGATGTACGGCGTGCTGGAAAAACAGTTTCGTCGTTATTATGCCGAGGCTGACCGTCGTAAGGGTTCTACCGGTGAAATCCTGCTCCAATTATTGGAGACCCGGCTCGACAACGTCGTCTATCGCATGGGGCTCGGCGCTTCAAGGAGCGAGGCCCGGCAGCTCGTTCGTCATAACTCGGTTCTTGTGAACGGCAAGAAGGTCAATATTCCTAGCTATCGGGTTGCCGAGGGCGATGAGATCTCGCTGACCGATAAGGCACAGAAACAACTGCGTATTCAGTCTTCGATCGAGTTCACGCAACAGCAGCCGAGCAGCGATTGGGTTGATGTTGATTCGAAGGGTATGAAGGGTGTCTTTAAGGCCGTTCCTGAGCGTAGCGAGCTTGGTTCAGAGATCAACGAACATCTGATTGTTGAGCTTTACTCTAAGTAATATAACGCTTAGTCCGGTCGATATGGACGAGGCGAACTCGGATGCGGGGTCTTAAGAGGATCCCGTCATCGAGGACTCTGATGTGTTGTGGGTTCGTCCCTCGTATTATCGCAGGCGACAGGACAACCGTGGCCGGCGTCGCCTTGTGCGCCCCCGAATTAAAACAATTAATTGATTTTAGAGAGGATGTCGAATGAAGAGTTCTGTAGCAGAACTTTTAAGACCCAAACTGATGGATGTTCAGATTCTTGATGAACGTCACTCCAAGATCTCGATGGGGCCTCTGGAGCGCGGGTTTGGTCATACCATTGGCAATGCTCTACGTCGGATTCTGCTGTCGTCGATCCCTGGCTGCGCTATTACGCAGGTCAGTATTGAAAACGTACTGCACGAGTACACCGCCATTGAGGGTGTCCAAGAGGATGTCATCGATATCCTGCTGAACCTCAAGGGTGTCGCCCTGCGGATGCAGGGCCGTGAGACTGCGACCTTGACTCTCAAAAAGAAGGGCGCGGGGGCGGTTCTGGCCAGTGATATCGCTTTGATCGACGATGTTGAGATCATCAATCCTGATCATGTTATTGCTAATATGACTGACATCGGTGAGATCGACATGGTGTTAACCGTGACGGTCGGTCGTGGTTATTCCCCGGCGGCGTTGAAGAAATCGTCAGACGAAGAAGATAGCCGTCCTATCGGTACGCTTTTGATCGATGCTTCTTATAGCCCGGTTCGCCGTGTCAGCTACAATGTCGAATCGGCCCGTGTCGAGCAACGTACCAATCTCGACAAACTGGTTATTGATCTCGAGACCAACGGTACCGTTGATCCCGAAGAGGCGATTAGAGCTGCGGCGACTATCCTTCGTGATCAACTCGCAAGCTTTATCAATCTCGAGAGTTCTGAGGTTGAGGCGGCAGAAGAGAGCGAAGAGCAGTTCGATCCGATCCTGCTGCGTCCGGTCGATGACCTTGAACTCACGGTGCGTTCTGCAAACTGTCTGAAGGCCGAGAATATCTTTTTCATCGGTGATCTCATTCAGCGTACCGAGGTCGAGCTGCTCAAAACGCCTAATTTGGGGCGTAAGTCACTGACCGAGATCAAGGACGTGTTGGCTAACCGCGGACTCTCTTTGGGTCTTCGGCTTGAGAATTGGCCGCCCGCTAGTCTGGCCGCCATGATCGAGGACAACAGTTCCGAGACTGTGGAAGATGCAGCGCCCGCGACTTCAGATTGATCCTATTGAGTAATCACTTTTTTCAGGAAATAGAACATGCGTCATCATAAAAGTGGCAGAAAGCTGGGTAGGACCAGCGCGCATCGTAAGGCGATGTATCGTAATATGGCCGCGTCGCTCGTCCAGCACGAAACGATTCGAACCACCGTGCCTAAGGCAAAGGAACTTCGTCGCGTTATCGAGCCTTTGATCACACTGGCCAAGGCAGACGATGTTTCCAAGCGGCGGCTCGCATTTGCCCGAGTTAGGGACAAGGCTGCGGTTTGCAAATTGTTTGACGATCTTGGACCCCATTACAAGGACCGTCCCGGCGGTTACCTACGTATACTCAAGTGCGGCCCTAGGCCTGGTGACAAGGCGCCCATGGCCTATGTCATGCTGGTCGACCGACCGGTACAGGGTGAAGTCGTCGAATCCTGATTTCTTGATGGATCAGCATCACCACAAAAAGAGACCGGGCACGCCCGGTCTCTTTTTGTCTGTTTGCCGATGACGAAACCCGTGCTATTGGTGTTGATGACAGACTTTGGTCTGAATGGACCCTATCTTGGGCAGGTGAGGGCCGTACTCGCGCGGCACGCGCCTCGGGTTCCCGTAATCAATCTGCTATCTGACCTGCCAACGTGCAATCCTCTAGCATCATCGGTTTTGGTGGCCCGTTATTCCCAAGGCATCGAACCACCGGCGGTATTTCTCTGCGTGGTAGACCCGGGTGTCGGTGGGGCGCGTCGACCGTTAATTATGAAGAGCTGCGGGCGCTGGTACGTGGGTCCCGAAAACGGACTTCTCGATCGCGTGGCCTCAGTGGACCCCGAGGTGGAAATTTGGGAGATCACGTTCCGGCCTGACGGGATTTCTGACAGCTTCCACGGTCGTGACCTTTTTGCGCCCGTGGCGGCACACCTTGCATCGGGCGGCGCACCGGAGACTGTTGCTCGGTTGCTCAGTGATGTTAGAGTGCGCGATGATCTCGATCTTTATGAGGTGGTCTATCTCGATCACTTCGGGAATGTCATGACAGGTATTCAGGGGAAGGACGCGGATACCGAGGCTCGTCTCGTGACCGAAAAGAATGGCCGTTTTGAGTTGTCGTACGCAAGGACCTTCTGCGAGGCGGGAACTGAGATGCCCTTTTGGTATGTGAATGGCAATGGCCTTGTCGAGATCGCGCTCAGTTGTGGCCGTGCGGCTGACCGCCTGGGCCTAGACGTTGGCGATCGGGTCGACTGGTTATCCGGCGTCGATGTTTGAACACGCCATGCTTCGGGTTAAACAGGCATCAAACGGGATGCTTGGCAAACGATGACGACTAACGAGCCCATCAAGGGACCATTCCGGCAAAGGAGACGGCATTGGGAAACGTACTGAGTCAGCTTTCCCGAAAGTATTTTTCCGATCCCGAGGGGGTCTTTCTCGCGCTCGCCCTTGTTGCGGGTTTCAGTATCGTCATCTTTATGGGAGATGCACTGGCACCGATGCTTGCTAGTCTTGTCATCGCCTACCTGCTGGAAGGCCTGGTTGGCAAACTTGAAGGCTTTGGTATCAAGCGCATCGTTGCCGTCCTGATCGTATTCATTCCTTTTCTCGGTTTTCTGGTCTTCCTGATGCTGGGCCTCTTGCCGCTTCTGATCGTACAGGTCAAGGACCTGCTCAAGGCCCTGCCAGTCATGCTTGGGCGCGGCCAGGATTTGTTGCTGAGTCTACCCGACCACTATCCAAATTTCATCTCGGCCGAGCAAATCGATACCATGATGAATTCTCTGAAGTCAGGGATCGGCAAGCTTGGGCAGGACGTCCTGACTTTTTCCCTGGCCTCGATCTCCACTGTATTCTCGGTCCTGGTGTATACCGTCTTATTGCCCGTGTTGGTGTTTTTCTTTTTGAAGGACAAGGAGCGCATGGTGAGCTGGGTGCTGTCGTATCTGCCGACTGAGCGCGTGCTCATGTCCCGTATCTGGAACGAAATGGATAACCAGATCGGAAATTATGTGCGCGGAAAGTTCATCGAGATCATGATTGCCGGGATGGTGACCTACGTCATGTTCGCCGTGATGGGGTTGGATTACGCCATGCTGCTTGGAGCCCTGGTTGGCTTGTCGGTCATCGTGCCCTACGTCGGGGCCGTAGCGGTTAGCTTTCCCGTGCTATTGATTGCCTATTCACAATGGGGTTTCACTGCCGAGTTTGCCTATGTCATGACGGGATTTGCGATCACCCAAGCACTCGACGGTTATCTCCTGGTACCGTGGTTGTTTTCCGAGGCCGTCAATTTGCATCCTGTGGCTATCATCATGGCCATCCTGGTCTTCGGTGGCGTCTGGGGGTTGTGGGGGGTCTTTTTCGCCATACCGTTGGCGACGCTCGTCATGGCCATAATCCATTGTTGGCCGAGGACTGAAGCCGCAGATTCATCGGCATGATCTGTCAGTAGGCGAGTCCTTTCCCATATTGGCATGAACTCTGCTTTATTCTGCCTGTATCGAAAATACGGGTATGGATATGACCACGAGTGCTCAATTGAATATCGGGAATATTGGGGCCGCCCCGGCCACCACACGTACGCGTACGGAATTGTCCGCCAACGCAGACGGGAAGCGGTCTGATGGGGTGAGCGATGGCGCCTTTGATGCCGCCATGCGGGAGGCATCGAAAACTCCGAAGGCTAGAACAAACGACCCCGGAGCGAAGGATGCGGCCGCTTCGGATGATGTTGCCGGTCACGGCGAGGAATTGCCGGGTGACGAAATTTCTGAGGGCAACGACCGACAGGCATCCGCTGAGGCGCAAGACCAAAACGCCAAGGCCAAGGAGACCGACGATCAGGCGGATCAGGATACTGCGGTAGCAGAGCCCGATAATCCATCGGCGCAGGGTGCTTCCGCCAATGCGGCGCTTGCCGGCGTGGTTGATGCTGGTGTCGGCGGGACAAGCAACCTCCCGACAGCCAACGCTGAAACAGAGCAGGCCGGTGTGGTGGATCCGACTATTCAGGCGGCTGCAGTTGCTGCAAATGGTGGTCCCGCGGCATTCAAGGGCTCTTCGGGGGTTACTCAAGTCCCTTCTATGAACGGGGCTGCGGCGGCCCCCATATCCGGTGCGAAGGGCACCGAAGGGTCTGAAGGGTTTATGTCTTTTCTGCAACTAGGCACCAATAGTGCCGCACCGGGCGAAACCTCGGCCGTTGCCCTAAATCAGATATTGGCGGGGGCCGAGCAATCGGGGGGTGTTAGGGGTGAGACGGGTAGTCTGTTGTCCTTATCCACATCTTCAAATCCGGTGAACGCGATAAGTGCCGCCCAGGGACAGGCCAGTCCGTTGAACGCTAATGCGAATACGGCAGCAGGCGCAACGCCCCAGGTGACGACCCCGTTCGGGCACGCCCAATGGGCCAGCGACGTGGGTCAGCAGGTGCAGTGGATGATGTCTCAGAATCTGCAACGGGCGGATATCAAGCTTAACCCGGCGCATTTGGGACCTATTGAGGTGCGTATCGTGATGCATCACGATCAAGTCCAGGTCTCAATGACGGCTACGCATGGTCAGGTGCGGGAAGCGCTTGAATCGGCCGCACCGAGACTTCGTGCGGATCTGGAGGGCGGAGGGTTCGGGCAAGCTAGCGTTGACGTCGGACAGCAGGGCTTCGGCGAGACGCAGGGCCAGGAGGCTGGGGACGACATAAATGCTTCCATGTCCGGTACCGAGGTCGATGACGAGATCGTCGCCGCATCGACTGGGATCCTCTCCAATATTCAGACGTCTGGTTCAGGGCTAGTCGACCACTATGCCTGAGCGTAATGCACTGGGCTCTAGCTAGGGCATTACGACCATACCTATAATTTGTTCCCTCCTATCGATTGGTCTTGCCAAAGTATCGGCAGTCGTCACGTCATTGTCGTCAAAATACCAGCGCACCCCGGCCATGGATTTATAACCAACTGAAATTACAATAGAAAATATATTAATTACTCCTGGCATAGCGTTTGCTAAAGATCTCGTGGTAGATAATCGTTTAACCACAGGGGTGAAGAAAATGGCAAACGCTGCAGTCGCGGATGATCCGGAATTGGATCTGAAGGTAAAAAAGAAGGGCGGTGGTGGCGGCATGATGAAGATCATCATGATCGTCGGTGGCGCGGTCGTTATGATGGCCGTCAGCGTGGGGACCGCAGTCTATGTCTCCAAGTCGCTGATCCAGGATTCAATCTCACATGGCGCCTCGGCGCCGGCTGCGCATGGCGAAAGCGGTGGCCATGGCGGTGACTCGCACGATGCAGGACAAGGTGGCGAGGGCAATGCGGCTCTAGGGGAGGCCAAGTACGTCAAGTTGGGCGACTCCTTCGTTGTCAACTTCCTGGCCGGTGATCAGATCCGCTATCTTCAGGTCACGATCGAGGTCATGACCCATGACCCCAATATTCCCGGCGCAATTGAGACCCACCTTCCAGTCATTCGCAATAATCTCGTGATGTTGTTCAGCGGTCTGGGCTACAAGACTCTGAGTTCTGTCGAGGGCAAGCAGAAGATTCGCGAAGAGGCCCTTCACGAGGTCCAGAAGATATTGGAGAAGCGCACAGGCAGTGCTGGTATCGACGACCTGTATTTCACCAGCTTTGTGATGCAATGACGCCATGTCCGGCAACGATGTCCTTACACAAGACGAAATTGATGCCCTTCTAAATGGGGTTTCGACTGGTGATGTAGATACCCAAGAGGAGATTCCTGAGTCAGACGGTCCGGTCAGTTCCTACGACTTTACCAGTCAGGATCGGATTGTCCGCGGCAGACTGCCTACACTCGAGATTATCAACGAGCGCCTCGCGCGTTATCTGCGGCTCCATGTCTACGAGATGATCCGGCATACGACCGAGGTCTCAGTCGGCAACGTGCAGATGCTTAAGTTTGCAGAATACATCCATAGTCTGTTTGTCCCTGCCAGTCTGAATCTGATCAAGGTCAATCCGCTGCGTGGTACCGGCCTCATCGTTTACGACCCGAAACTGGTGTTCGCGGTCGTCGACAATTTTTTTGGTGGTGACGGACGCTTTCATGCCAAGGTCGAAGGCCGCGATTTTACGATGACCGAACAACGAATTATTCAGCGGATGCTCGAGATATCTATCGAGGGGCTTCACGAAAGCTGGAAGACGGTTAAGGAAATCGATATCGAGGTCTTGAGTTCCGAGGTCAACCCCAGCTTCGCGAACATAGTGACGCCGAGCGAAGTCGTTGTCGTAACAAGTTTTCATATCGAAGTCGATGGTGGTGGAGGAGACATGCATATGGTGTTGCCGTATTCGATGGTTGAGCCGATACGAGATCTCCTTGAGGCCGGAGTGCAGAGTGATCGTTCGGATATCGACGAGCGTTGGTTGGTCTCAATGCGCGATTGCCTGATGGAGGCCGACGTCACCATGAGCAGTACTTTGGCGCGCACGATGCTTTCCATACGCGAGGTCAACGAACTCAAGGCGGGTGACATCATTCCCATCGACTACCCGAACGAGGTGGTCGCCGCAGTCGAGCATGTCGGCCTGTTCCGCGGCGGATTCGGGGTCTCCGGTGGCAAGAATGCCATCAGGATCTATGGCCCGCTAAAGCCTACCAAACAGCCACTGATGCTGCCGGCACCGCCCGTAGAAAGCGTCGCCTAATTCAAATGTGAGGTGAAGAAATGAACGAAAGTGTAGAGATTCTCGACGCACCTGAGCTTGATCCAAGCGAAATAGATACGGCGGCTTCGGTGGAAGGCGAAAGTCTGGCGTCTACCAATCTGGATCTGGTCCTTGATATCCCGGTCGCGATCTCAGTGGAGATTGGTCGTACACAAATCCCGATCAGCCATCTGTTGAAGCTCAATCAGGGATCAATCGTCGAACTGGATCGTCTTGCCGGAGAGCCTATGGATGTGCTCGTCAACGGTACTTTGATCGCGCACGGCGAGGTCGTCGTGGTCAATGAGAAATTTGGCATTCGACTGACAGATGTTATCAGTGCCTCAGAGCGGGTCAGGAAACTGACATGATGCCCACTCCGCCTGTCAGCGGGGTTCAGGAGTCGCTCCCCGGGATGCTTAACGTCGCAACAGGGTTGCTCCTTGTACTTGGTTTGATCTTCGCCGCCGCCTGGCTGCTGCGCAAGACAGGGCGTTTTGCCCCGCTTGCGACAGATCAAATCAAAATTCTGGCAAGTCGGAGTGTCGGTAGTCGCGAAAAGCTCGTGATTGTAGAGGTCGATAATCGCGGAGTCCTGTTGGGCATCACTAACGGCTCGATCAATAAGCTCTATGATTTCCCCGTTAATGGCCGGCAGAGCGATTTCGCCGACCTGGTCGAGAAGGCCGGGGAGGAGGGGGCTTCAGTTGACGCTAATGATGGCTCCCGGGAGGATCAGGCATGACGCTATCCAGGGCATTCGGGATCATCCTGATCCTGCTGAGCGTCGCCCCCGAGGCTGGGGCAATTCAGGGTTTAGACGTATTGACGGTCGCGCCTGCCGCGGACGGCGGGGAGAAATACACCTTGAGTCTGCAGTTGCTTGGGCTCATGACCGTATTGACGCTGTTGCCGGCCATCCTGCTCATGATGACCTCATTTACGCGTATCATCATCGTTTTGTCCATCCTGCGCCAAGCCTTGGGTACGGCTCAGACCCCAACGACTCAGACCCTAATCGGGTTAGCACTCTTTCTGACGTTCTTCATCATGTCGCCCGTGCTGAGCAAGGTCTATGACGGTGCGATAACGCCCTATCTGAATGAGCAGATTTCCGTGACGGAGGCCATCGAGACGGCCAGTCAGCCGCTGCGCCGGTTTATGCTGAGCCAGACCCGTCAAGGCGATATCGACATGTTCAACGGCATCTCGGGCGGAGTGGCGGACATTGATTACGAAAAGGTATCCCTGTCTGTCCTGATCCCGTCTTTCATCACGAGCGAACTCAAGACCGGCTTTCAAATAGGCTTCATTATCTTTATCCCTTTTCTGATCATTGACCTTGTCGTGGCCAGCGTCCTGATGTCCATGGGCATGATGATGTTGTCGCCCATGATCATTTCTCTGCCTTTTAAAATCATGCTGTTCGTGCTCGTCGATGGTTGGTCATTGATCCTGGGCACGCTGGCCTCGAGTTATTTCTCTTAGGCTGCGCCCATGACTCCGGAAAGCGTTATTTCGATTGGTCAGGAGGCGGTCTTCTTGGTCCTGCAGCTGATCGCTGTCCTGTTGTTGCCTTCTCTCGCCGTGGGTCTGATCGTCAGTGTCTTTCAGGCCGCGACTCAGATCAATGAACAGACCTTGAGCTTTATTCCGAAACTTGTCGTGGCCTTTGTCGTTCTGTTGACGGCCGGGCCGTGGATCATGGGGCAGCTCGTTGGCTATACGACGAAGCTCTTTCAGGGTATCCCCGGGCTGATCGGGTGAGCCATGCTGACCTATTCTCTGACGCAACTGCTCGATCAGCTCCATCAGTACTTGTTGCCGTTGTTCAGGATCTCTGCTTTGCTGATGATTGTCCCGGTGCTGGGGGGCAGGGTAGTGCCGGCGCGCATTCGAATCGGGATCTCGATCATTCTAACGCTGATCATCGCGCCTTTATTGCCAGCCCAGGATTTCGCAAATATTTCGACGAGCAATCTGGTGTTCGCGATCGCCGAACAGATATTGATTGGCCTGCTCATGGGGTTCTCGATCAGCTTGGTCTTCAGCGCCATCGAGACCGGCGGTCATTTGATCGGTCAGACCATGGGCTTGGGATTCGCCCAGATGGTGGATCCAAACAATGGCATCACAATACCCGTGGTCAGTCAGTTTTACACGCTCCTTGCAACCTTGATCTTTTTTCTGCTCAACGGTCATTTGTTGCTGATAACGACATTGGTCGAGAGCTTCAATGTTCTGCCGGTTCTGGTGTTTCGATCGCAAGGCGATGCAATCTGGCAGATATTGAGCGCGGCCCTTTGGATTTTCAAGGGAGGCGTTCTGATAGCCCTCCCGGTCATGACTGCCCTCTTACTCGTGAATATCGCCTTCGGTGTCGTCATGCGCTCGGCACCTCAGATTAATATCTTTGTGGTCGGTTTTCCGATCTCGCTTTTGCTTGGTTTCGCTCTGATCCTGGCGACCTTGCCGGGCTATTTGACCCAGTTCAGTCAACTGCTCGATCAGGCCTTCGCGCTCATGATAAGCATGCTCAGGGGGGGCTGATGTCAGAGCAGGACAACTCGCAGGAAAAAACAGAGGAAGCGACACCCAAACGTCTAGAAGACTCGCGAAAAAAGGGGCAGGTCGCGCGTTCTCGAGAGCTGACCACGATGTTGCTTCTAATGGTATCGGCGTCGACAATGCTGTTGACCGGTGGCTATCTGAGTCACGGTTTAGGTGAAATCATGACGCGTTTGTTGCGTGTCGATGTTCGTCAGGCCGTGGCTCCGGCCTATATGGGGGAGGCCTTCGTCACCGCAATCCAGGATGCTTTGCTGGCCTTGGCGCCGTTCTTCATTTTAATTTTTCTAACTGCACTGTTCGCCCCCATGCTTTTGAGTGGTTGGGTCATGAGTGGGGAATCCCTCCAGTTCAAGGCCAGCAAGATGAGCCCAGCCAAGGGCTTGAAGCGCATGTTTTCCGTGACATCGCTTGTCGAGCTGGCCAAGGCCGCGGGGAAGTTCGTCGTTGTGATGAGTGTTGCGATCACGATTATCTGGCAGGAGTCAGCGGACGTCCTTCATCTCGGGCTGGGGACAAGCGAACAGGGCGTATACAAAGCTGGACACCTGTTAGGTTGGTCGTTCGTCATGATTAGCTCGGCGACCATTCTGATCGCTCTGATTGATGTCCCTTTTCAGCTTTGGAGTCATGCCAAGAAACTCAGGATGTCGTTCCAGGAGGTCAAGGACGAGTTCAAGGAGACGGATGGTAATCCCGAGATTAAAAAGCGTGTGCGACAGGCCCAGATGGATATGGCCGGACGCCGGATGATGGAGTCCGTCCCGGACGCAGATGTGGTAATCGTCAACCCGACGCACTTTTCGGTCGCGCTGAAATACGACCCCAAGAAGGATGGCGCGCCCATCATGGTCGCTAGTGGCGCGGACCACTTGGCGTTCCGGATTAGGGAGGTTGCGAGGTCAGAAGGAGTACCCATTGTGTCTTCACCGGCCCTTGCACGTTCACTCTATCGCTTTGGTAAGGTCGATCAGGAAATCCCGACCGGACTATTCGTTGCCGTGGCCCAGATCCTGGCCTTTATTTTCCAGATTCGCAAGCATCCGGGACGTGCTCATTCCAGTGCCAAGCGCTTCAGGAACCTTGCGATTCCGGATGATTTGAAATATGACCCATGAACGGATTTGGGCCCTGCCCGGCGGCGGGGCTCAAGCGGATTTTTGCAATGTATCTCGCGTCTCAGGGGTCAGAACGGCCCACGATGCGAACCTAAAGGGGAATGCGTAGATGAGTACAACTTCAAGTCCTGCCCTGAAAGGCGGTTTTGATTTAGGGATACCATTGGGCGTTCCGGCGTTTCTGCTGGCGATCCTCGCGATGCTCATCGTGCCCCTCCCGGCCTTTGCGCTCGATATTTCCTTTACGTTCAATATCGCCCTGGCCATCGTCATTATCATGGCCTGTGTCTACACGCAAAAACCGCTCGATTTCGCGACATTTCCGACGGTCATCCTGTTGGTTACTCTCTTGCGTTTGGCGTTGAATATTGCCTCGACCCGGGTCGTCCTGCTTGAGGGACATACCGGTCCGGACGCGGCGGGCCATGTCATCCAGGCCTTCGGCGAGTTCGTGATCGGCGGCAATTTCGCGGTCGGTATGGTGGTATTTGCAATCCTGGTCATTATCAACTTCGTCGTTGTGACCAAGGGTGCTGGCCGTATTTCTGAGGTTAGTGCTCGCTTTACCCTGGATGCGATGCCGGGCAAGCAGATGGCCATCGATGCCGACTTGAGCGCCGGAATCATAGATCATGAGGAGTCCCGGCGGCGTCGCGAGGAGGTCGTGTCCGAGGCCGACTTCTATGGTTCCATGGATGGTTCTAGCAAATTCGTCAAGGGCGATGCGGTTGCCGGTATCTTGATCCTGTTTATCAACGTCATCGGGGGGCTGCTCATCGGTGTCTTCCAGCATGACATGGCTATGGGAGACGCGCTGAGGAACTACACCCTGTTGACCATCGGCGATGGGCTAGTCGCGCAGATCCCCTCCCTGGTGCTTTCAACCGCCACAGCGATCATGGTGACGCGGGTATCCAAAGATCAGGACATGGGCGGTCAACTGCTCAACCAGATCTTCGCTAGCCCGAACTCGCTGGGCACGGCTGCAGTAATTATGGGTGTCATGGGCATCCTGCCGGGAATGCCAAATCTGGCCTTCCTCAGTCTGGCGGGTCTTGCCGGCGCCGGTGCTTTTTTGGCCAGGAAGGGAGGGGCGCAAGCCAGGAAGGTCCAAGCGGAGGCGGATGCGGATGCTGAGTCCTCTGAAGCGTCTGGACAGAAGGCA
>CAZASZ010000023.1:0-4364 GCA_964487925.1 uncultured Gammaproteobacteria bacterium | reverse complement strand
TTGGAGCGTATTTTGCAAGAGTCGAATGTGACGCCAGGAGTCGGCGGATTGGTAATAGAACCGGGCCTTGCAGAAGGCATGTGCCAGTCCTTGATCGAATGCGCGAGACGACAGGAGGCAATGGGGAAACCCGTGGTCCTGCTGGTCGCTCCAGGACTCCGACCATACCTGGCATCGTTTGCGAGTCAGATTGTGAAGGACATACATGTCCTCTCCTACGAGGAGATCCCTGACAAGCGAAGCATTCGAGTGGTCGCCAGCGTGGGCGGCGCTCAATAACCTAAATCAGGTAGTTGGCAGATGAAAATAAAGCGCTATTTCGCAAAGGATATCCGTCAAGCCATGCGCCTCATTCGGGAGGAGCAAGGGCCCGACGCCGTGATTCTCTCCAATAAGCGAACCCAGGAAGGGGTCGAAGTGGTGGCAGCGATGGACTATGACGAGAATGCCCTTTCGAGATTGACCGAGGCGGCTGTGCACACTGCAGTGGAGGATCCGCCCGCGGTATCTGCTGCCGCCAGCAGCGTCGACGCGGATAAGTTGCAGGTACCTAAAGTCGATAGCCGGAGGGAAAACAAGAGGGATAAGAAGAGATCCCAGGTCGATATTCAGTGGAGCCAGGACCCTTTGCTGATCGAGATGCGTAACGAGATCGAGGGCGTCAAATCGCTTCTGAAAGATCAGCTCTCGGCATTGGCATGGAACGAGGCATCCAGATCACATCCCTATCGTGCGGAACTGATTCGCCGTCTCCTTCGCCTTGGCCTGTCGGCCGGTTTGTGCAAGCGCATCATCACCTGTGTCGACCAGTGTGCCGACAGAGAAGTGATGTGGCAACAGGCCCTGGAGATTATGACCAAATTCGTGCCAGTGGCTCGACGAGACTGGTTGGCTGAAGGCGGTATTTTCGCGATGATCGGTCCGACGGGTGTTGGCAAGACCACCACCACGGCCAAGATTGCTGCCCAGGGAGCCATGCGTTATGGGCGTCATCAAATTGCACTAATTACGATTGATAACTATCGCGTAGGTGCCTACGAGCAGCTGCGCACCTACGGCCGGATCTTGAATGTACCGGTACGACATGCCACTAGTCAGGAATCTCTTGCCACGGCGCTGGCTGATTTCGCCGGGCGCAGGCTGATACTGATAGATAGCGCCGGCATGTGTCAGCATGATAGCTCCCTGGCTGAGCACATGGCCATGTTCGATGGCCTGGATGCCAAGGTCCGATCGTTTTTGTTGATGTCGGCGACGACTAGCCTTGCCGGTCACATGGATATCGTCGAATCCTTCTCGCGTTATCGACCCGCTGGCTGCATTCTGACCAAGGTCGACGAGGCCGTCTCCCTGGGGGGAGCGGTATCGGCTGCAGCCCTCAACGAACTTCCAATTGTTTATAGCTGTGATGGACAAAATGTCCCCGAGGACATTCAGGCCGCGGATGCCGGCGCACTGGTTAGCCGGTGTGTGAAGCTGGGAGAGTCCGCTCCAGAGGCGGAGGCCTTCGAATTTTCCGAACTTACTGGCACACGAGAGGTGGTCAATGCTCGCATCTGAGGCAAGGGCGAACCAGGCGATGGGGCTCTATTCAATTAACACCCAACCGCGGGTTCGTGTTGTCACCGTGACAAGCGGAAAGGGCGGGGTAGGTAAGACCAGTATCTCGATCAACCTCGCCGTGGCGTTAGCGAACAGTGGTCAAAAGGTGCTCGTTCTGGATGCCGATATGGGTTTGGCCAACGTGGATGTCCTGTTAGGACTAAATGCGCGCCGTAACCTTTCTCACGTCATGGATGGGACACATACCCTTGAGGACATCATCGTTGAAGGGCCTGCGGGGGTGCGCGTCATACCGGCCTCGTCTGGTGTTCAGTCAATGGCCAATCTTAGTCAGGCGGGTCACGCCGGGCTGATTAACGCATTCAATGGCCTGTCCTTTCAACCCGATATATTGTTGATCGATACCGCAGCGGGGATATCGACCGATGTTGTGACCTATGCGAGTGCATCACATGAGGTCATCGTGGTGGTTTGCGACGAACCGGCCTCAATTACCGATGCTTACGCAACCATCAAGGTCATGAACCGGGATCACGGGATTTATCGATTCAGGATCCTTGCCAATATGGTGCGCTCCAGTCAAGAAGGTATGGATCTCTACCGAAAACTACTGTTGGTGACCGATCGTTTTCTGGATGTCACCTTGGATTACATGGGCGCGATCCCGTTTGATGAGTATCTTAGGAAGGCCATTCAGCGTCAGCGCTCGGTGGTCGACTGCTACCCGCGCAGCAAGGCTGCGATGTCGTTTCAAAAGGCCGTCTCGCGGGTCAAACAGTGGCCTCAGCCCGATGCTGCGAGGGGCTGTATCGAGTTTTTTGTGGAAAGCCTATTTGGAAACCAGGCTACGGCCGAGGTCGAGGAATGATTGACCTTCTCCATACGATATTGAAGACAGAAGGCATCGGAACCGATACCTATATATATACATCTCGGAGGCGCCTTCTGAGCGCTGAAAAAACTTATGAGCTTACAAAAATCAACGGTGGGAACTGCGATGGATAGTGTGGCTATGTATATGACCGTGCAGTCGGGTGGTAAGGGCGACGATGAGCTGGTTGTGCAGTATTCGCCGCTCGTTAAGCGAATTGCCTATCACATCATGAGCCGACTTCCGCCAAGTGTTCAGGTCGATGACTTGATACAGGCGGGCATGATCGGGCTCCTCGAAGCGGCCAAGAACTACGATGCCTCTCAGGGCGCGCGTTTCGAGACCTATGCCGGGATACGGATCAGAGGCGCCATGCTTGACGAAATCAGGCGCGGCGACTGGGCTCCGAGGTCGGTTCATCGCAAGGCGCGTGAGGTGGCGGACACGATCAGGAACATCGAAAACAAGACGGGGCGGGACGCCAAAGATCATGAAGTGGCCACGGCGTTGGACATCAGTCTGCGTGAATATCATAAGACGTTGCAGGATTCGAACGGCTGTAAGTTATTGAGTTTTGAAGAGATGGGCATAACGGATGATGCGATTCCCTCATCCCTGAGCGGTCGGAGCATGGCGGGGCCATTGGAGGGGGTTCAATTCGATGACTTCAAGAAAAATCTCGCGGAGGCGATATCTGGTTTACCCGAGAGGGAACGCTTGGTTTTATCCCTGTACTACGACGAGGATATGAACTTGCGTGAGATCGGTTCGATTATCGGTGTCAGCGAGTCCCGCGTCAGTCAGATTCATAGTCAGGCCCTAATTCGTTTAAGGTCGAGAATGAGTCAATGGAAATCTGATATTTGATATCTGGAGGCAGCTTTGGATAACGCAATGAAAATCCTGATTGTGGATGACTTCTCCACGATGCGAAGGATCATTAAAAACCTATTGAAGGAACTGGGTTTTAGTAATGTAACCGAGGCGGACGACGGAAATACGGCATTGCCTATGCTGAAAAGCGGTGGCTATGACTTTTTAATCACCGATTGGAATATGCCGGGCATGCAGGGCATCGATCTACTGAGGAACGTGCGTGCGGACCCTGGGATCGCGACGCTGCCGGTGCTGCTCGTGACCGCCGAGGCTAAAAAGGACCAGATCGTTGAGGCTGCTCAGGCCGGCGTAAATGGATACATCGTCAAGCCATTTAATGCGGTCACTCTGAAAGAAAAGATCGATAAGATTTTCGAACGCATCCAAGCTACCGGCTGATCGGACACGTCTTGATGATGGACGATATGGATAAGCAGCACTACCTGGCGTTGGCGCGCTCTTTGGTTGACGATCTGCAACAGGCTCAGCATGAAAATGCCGAGCGCACCATTGAGAAAATCATCAAATTGCGCAAGAACGAGAGCTTCGAGACGACTCTTGGTCAGATCCTGACGCAGGAGATACCCGAAATAATTGAACGACTGAACTACGTCGACGGCATTATCAATGATTCGGCCAGCGAGACGCTAAATCATGTGGAAAGATGTCTAGATGCATGTGAACAGGTCGCGGCGAATGCTAACGCTGAGACGGGGAGTTTGAAGGAACAGACACGCGATCTGCATCAGGGACTAAACGACATACTAGTTGCCCAATCCTTTCAGGATCTGAGCGGGCAGGTGTTGAACCGCGTTATCGAAATGGTGGGCGGAATTGAAAATTATATGGTTCAGATGGTGAAGCAGAACGTACATGACGGTCAGAAAACCGACCAAGGCCACGTCGCTCGTAAAGTTGAGGACGAAATGGAGTCCTACGGTCCCAGGATTCCGGGGCTTGAAAACCCGGATATGTTGAAAAATCAAGGTGAGGTTGACGACCTCCTATCGAGCATGGGTTTTTAACGATGGCCTTTGTGCAGGATGAAGAACTG
>CAZASZ010000022.1:30042-31135 GCA_964487925.1 uncultured Gammaproteobacteria bacterium | reverse complement strand
ACATTAGCATTGTCGTGACGGCACAGGACGGTGTCACGACCAAGACCTATAGCGTCACGGTCACTCGCGGTAGTATCGATGCCACGCTATCCGCGCTCACACTCACGTCGGGTACGCTTAGTCCCGTCTTTTCCAGCGCAGAAACGAGTTATTCCACCACTGTCAGCTCGGGCACTAATTCGATCCAGGTCACGGTGACGACCACCAGCGGCTCGGCAACCATGACCGTTAACGGCGTCAATACTGCTTCAGGCGTGGCTTCGTCGGCTATCAGCCTGCCGGTGGGCACCACGCTTATCAGCATTGTCGTGACGGCTGAAGATGGTACTACGACCATGACCTACAGCGTCAGCGTCACGCGCCCCAGCACCGATGCCACTTTGACCGCGCTCAGCCTCAGTACCGGCACCCTCAATCCCGCCTTTTCCTCCGGGCAGACCAGTTATTCGGTCACGGTCGGTTCAGTTGTCAGTTCTACTCAGGTCACGGCCAACACAACCAGTGGCGCCGCTACGCTGACGATCAACGGCGCAAGCGCGCTATCAGGCGCCAGCTCGGCGGGTATCGGCCTCGCCTTCGGAAGCACCACCGTGGATGTTGTCGTCACGGCGCAGGATGGCGTCACAACAAAGACTTATAGCATCGCCATAGATCGCGGCACGACCGATGCCAATTTGTCTGGGCTCACGCTCACGTCGGCCACACTCAATCCAGGATTTTCGGCTGCCCAAACGGGCTATTCGGTACTGGTCGCTACGGCAGTCACCTCAATTCAGGTCACGGCAACCACAGCGAGCGACATCGCAACGATGACGGTCAATGGCACCAGCACGCCTTCCGGAATGAGTTCGGCAGCTGTCACTCTGGCAATCGGCGTCACTACCGTGAATGTCGTCGTCACGGCACAAGACGGCGTCACGACGAAGACCTATAGCCTCACCATTGCGCGCGGAAACGCCGACGCTACCCTATCCGCGCTATCCATAAGCGCAGGCACACTGGACCAAATCTTCCAGAGTGCGCAGCTCAGCTATACAGCCTCGACGCCATTTCTCCAGCCAACCACCACTGTGACGGCAACGACCACGGATGC
>CAZASZ010000022.1:23800-29942 GCA_964487925.1 uncultured Gammaproteobacteria bacterium | reverse complement strand
ATCACGACCGATGGCGCCTATCTCTTTATTGCCGATACCGACAACCATGTGATCCGCCAACTTGAACTCGCTACCAACACGGTTTCCAGCATCGCCGGGACGGGCGTCGAAGGTTACGTGGACAATACCGTCAGCAGCAGTGCGCAATTCCGCTTCCCCACGGGTATCACGACGGATGGGGTCAACCTTTTTATCGCGGATACAGGCAATAGCGTCATCCGCCATTTCGACCTCGCCAGCGGCGTTGTCAGTACTTTTGCCGGCACCGGTACGCAGGGCAACCTTGGCGGCACTCGCGAAGTCGCGCAATTCAACTTCCCCGGTGGCATCACGATAGATGGATCCACACTCTACGTGGCGGATACGGGGAATCATGTCATTCGCCAAATCGACGTCGCCACCGGTGCGGTTTCCGCATTCGCTGGTTCAGGCGTAGCGGGTTATGCGGACGGCACCGGCGCTGCTGCGCAATTCAATAACCCTTTTGGTATCACGACCGATGGCGTCAATGTCTATGTCTCGGATTCAGGTAATCACCGTATACGCAAGATCGTCATCGCTACCGGCGTGGTGAGCACGCTCGCCGGTGGCAGTTCGGCTGGCTATCAGGACGAGACGGGAACTTTGGCATTGTTCAACTTTCCTGTTGGCATCACGACCGAAGGGGAAAACCTCTATGTGTCGGATCAGAACAACAATAGGATACGCAAGGTCGTTATCGCGAGCGGCGTCGTAACCACCTTGGCGGGTCAGAGCCTTGCAGGTGGGCTGAATGCCGTGGGCATAGCGGCCGAATTCAATACCCCGGACGGCATCACCCATGACGGTAGCAAGCTCTACGTGACAGACCTCAATAACGCGATTCGTCAGATTGACTAAGATCTATACGCCTTCCAGCGGCCTTACGTTATCTGCAATGTTATAAGGCGCATTTTTGCGACAGGATGTGCAGAAACAACCTCGCGGTAGCGGCACAATCGATATCCACTCAAGCCAATAATTTGGTGGCCGATATCGGTCGTATTATGAAGGTAAAAATTCAAGCAATCGCTTGCCGTGATTATATGTCCCCAGGTAGTCAAGGGTTCACCCTTATTGAGCTGATAATTACGCTATCCATAGCGGCCATTCTCGTGACTATGGCGGTTCCGAGCTTCAGCACCATAATTAAGGATAACCGACAGATAACGCAGGCCAATGACGTTATTACCACACTGACCTTTGCGCGTAGCGAAGCGATCAAGCGCGGCGCGCGCGTTGTCGTTTGCAAAAGTAGCAATGGCGCAAGCTGCGTTACCTCGGGCGGATGGGACCAGGGATGGATAACCTTCGTGGACGCAAACAATGATGCTGCGGTCACTCTCGGCGAAGAGCTTTTGCGGGTACATGGTTCCCTGGCAACTGGAACCACGCTGAAAGGTGACGCCAATGTGAGTAATTATATTTCCTACGTGGCGCGAGGAAATTCGCAGCTAATAACCGGCGCCATACAACCTGGCATCTTGGTGGAGTGTGATGATCGCGGCTTCGGCGCAAAGGCGCAAGCTATCACGATCAGCGCCACCGGACGGGCTAAGAACTGGCCGGCTGCTGATGCGGGCGCGACGAGTTGTGCGCCATGAAAAAGTCGCTATAGGGATCGTCATGGGTTTGAGATCAAACAAAGGGTTTGCCCTCATTGAGGTGCTCATTGCCGTGGTGGTGCTATCGATCGGCTTGCTGGGGCTGGCGGGCTTGCAGGTATCTGGACAGCGCAATAACCATAGCGCGTATATGCGCGGCCAGGCTGTATTCCTAGCCTATGACATGGTGGATCGTATGCGGGCCAATATGCAAGGTGTGACAGCGGGCAACTACGATAACATTTCCGGCATTCCCGCCGATCCCGGCTGCATTACCGCCGGCTGCACCCCAGCCCAGATGGCGCAGTACGACGCCTTTCAATGGAATACGGTAATGGCGCAGCAGCTTCCGTCCGGACAGGGTACGGTCACTTTGGCTGGCACTCTGTATACCGTCACGGTTATGTGGGATGACGACCATAGCGGCGGTGCGGGTACGGCGTGCAGCGCCGGAGGGTTGAAATGTCTGAGTTTGGGCGTGCAATTATGAGCCGGGCCGTTCGAGGTTCGTCATTGCGTAAGGGTCAGGCAGGCCTGACTTTGGTCGAGATGATGGTGGCCATTACGGTTGGTTTGATACTGATTGCCGGCGTCATTCAAATCTTTACGAGCAGCAAGCAGACATACCGAATTCAGGATGCTACATCGCGGTTGCAGGAGAACGGGCGCTTCGCCGTGGACATGTTGAGGCGTGATGTACGCATGGGCGGATTTTGGGGCTGCAATAGCAATATTACTAACGTAAGCAGCAATCTAAACGCCCCGGGTAACTATGTCGATATCACCCTTAGCGGTATTAGCGGGACCGACGGCGCCGGTGGGACGCCGGATACCATCACGCTGCAGGGCGCCTTCAGCAGTGGGCTCAATGTCAATTCACATAGTCAAGCCGCAGCAAGTTTTGCCACCCCGGTGGGAAATGACTTAACACAGTTTGAAATTATTCTGGTTAGCGATTGCAACAAGGCGGATATCTCTCAGATATCCAATGCCAATCCGGCGTCCGGAAGTGTGGTTGTCAATACCGGCGTAGGCGCTCCAGGGAATGCAACCAAACCGCCTCAATATCCTCCGGATTCTTCTATCTACCACGTTCGTAAAATGACCTATTCCATTCAGAACGGCGCCAGCGGACAGCCCGGCCTGTTTCTCAATGTAGACGGTGTCGATCAAGAGGTGGTGGAAGGCGTAGAGGACATGCAGATCCTCTACGGCGAGGACACCGATGCCAACAATACAGCCAATCGCTATGTGCCGGCAGGGACAGCCGGGCTCAATATGGACAATGTGGTCAGTGTGCGAATAGGGCTTACCCTGCGCACGCTGGAGGACAATGTTGCGCTTGTCACGGCGAACGGTGATCGAAGGATACGCAATACTTTTAATATGACTGTGGCACTGCGCAATCGAACTGGTTAATGAATATGAGAACGGAAGACCACATCATGAAGCATTTCGGCGATGGCCCGGCTAAAGGCAAGGAGGGCGGCGCCGCGCTGATCGTCAGCATTTTAATCTTGATCATACTCAGCTTGCTGGGGCTCACTGCTGTGCGCACCACGACGTTGGAGGAAAAGATGTCCGGAAATCTCCGCGACAATGATCTTGCCTTCCAGGCGGCAGAATCCGTGATGCGAGAAGCCGAGGGATTTGTAGAAGGTGTTGTATCAACCAATGCCTTCAATGATGCAGGCGGCTTATATAGTTCGGCCACCGCCGATCCGGATTACCTTGCAGCGGCAACCTGGAGCGCCGCCAATTCTGCCGCATATTCAGGAACGATCGCTGGAGTTGCCGCCCAACCTCGTTACATCGTCAAGTACCTTGGCGTGGTGTCGACAACTGGGGGGGCGCTGAATATCGGCGGCTACGGGAATCAACAGGCGGGCAGTCTGCATGCATTTCGAATAACAGCTCGAGGGACAGGAGGCCGGGATACTACACAGGTAGTTTTGCAGGACTACTACGGCAGACGTATGTGACGGCGTCCGCGAGGCATTTTTGAGACAGGATACGCAATAACAATCTCGTGGTAGCGGCACTATCGATGCAAGTAATTCCAGTTATGTCCTTGCAATATGAGGTAAACGATCATGATTAACCAGATAAGGACTGTCGTCGATAAATGCTTGCGTCGGACAATAATCCCAGCGAGCACTTCGCGCCATCGTTTCGTCGTGTACATGGGCGGGATCTTATTGGCCTTCGGCGCACCGCAAGCACCGGCGCTAGTCCTTTCGCAAACACCGCTGTTTCTCAGTGCGCCCGTGTTGCCGAACGTATTGACCATCTATGATAACTCCGAGTCCATGGATGGCACCATGTCCGGCCAGCTCATAGCGGGGAACGATCCCGCTACGCGAGGCAACATCGGCCGTCAGGTCATGCGCGATACGATCACCAACTACCGTTCGGCCTTCAATTGGGGTTTGATGACCTATGGCATGACCAGAAGTTCACCGAGGCTTTACAGCACCTATGGTTATTTTATGGGTTCCGATACCGGTATGGTCTTCACCGACGACTGCGCGCCGGTCGGCGGTATACCTATTACCCAGTTGACGCCCGGTGTGTCCGCTACTAACGGGAACAGGGGTTGCGTAGCCAATCCTCAGCCGTTTACGGATGGCAACTATGTTACCTTCGATCAGTCCGGCGACGACCCCAGCATCAATGACGTCCTATATATCGGCTCAGGTTATGGTAATCAGTTATGGGGTTTGAGCCCCGGGACCGGGAGTCCAGCGAACACAAGCTATAGAGTCTACCTGTCTCATAAGACGTCTAAGAAGGCGTCCTGGCAGACGAACGCGTTCACCGGCGCTCTGGGAACGTTGAATTTTACACCCACCGATGCCGGGTTTTTGCCGGGCAATCCGCCTATTACCCGCATGCTGTGGCTAAACCGAGCCTGGGGATATTATTCGAATATTACCGGCTCCGGGGCATTGAACGAGCCGGTGCAGGCCGATTCCACCACGCACTATAATAATCTGCAAAGCTTACTGGGGGCCGAGACTAACAGCAGTTCCTCCGGCGAGGTGAAGAACGGTGCGGTGTTCACGCCGCTCAACGGCGCCCTGATTTCCGCCAAGACGTACTTTCAGAGTTCTTACGGTGGTCATGCAAGCCCGATTGCCTATACCTGCCAGAAAAATTTCTCGATCATGGTTACTGATGGTCTGCCGACCGGTAAAACCAATGGAGCCCTGTACCCGGATGCCGATCGGGCCATTACCCCGGCGGGTGGCGGCAGCTACACGCTGGGCGCCGCCTATACCGATGCAATCAATTCGATTAGCGCGCTACGCAGTACCGTTAACAGCGGTACGACCTATGACATCAAGACCTATGTGGTGGGTCTGGGGGACACGGTGCAGAACCCCGATGCTGTCTATGTAATGAATCAAATGGCCGCTGCGGGGGGGACGAGTGTTGCGTATCTCGCCAGTGATCAAACCGCCTTCCAGAATGCCATGAACTCTATTACCAACGATATCGTCGCGCAAATCGGTTCCGCCGGCGCCGTTGCCTTCAATTCAACTTCACTTGGCACAAACACCGATCTCTATTTGGCCTTGTTCAACAGCGGTAACTGGTCCGGTGATCTGCTGGCATACCCGCTTGATCCCGTGTCCGGCGCAGTCGGTGGCTCGGAACGTTGGAGCGCAGGTACGCAATTGGATGGCCGTAGCCTTGCAGCGTCACCGCGAACCATCCTGACCTACAATGGCAGCGACGGCGCGGCCTTTCAATGGGCTAGCTTGACCTCCGCGCAACAGACCGATCTCATGACCAATCCCGGCGGTACTCTGGATAGTTCCACTATTGGCTCGCACCGACTCGACTTCATTCGCGGTGATCGTAGCAACGAGGGCACGGGTGATAACTTTCGGGTACGTCAGAGTCGTCTAGGCGATATCGTCGATTCCGCCCCTGTCTATGTAGGCAAGCCCGACCTTAACTGGACGGATGTCGCACCGTTTCCTACTTCAAGTCCTTATTCCTCGTATAAGTCTTCCCATGCGGGACGTACCGGAGTGGTTTATGTAGGTGGTAACGATGGGATGTTGCATGGTTTCAATAGCACTACCGGACAGGAAGTGCTTGGATACATACCGGGAAATCTTTTTTCCAGCACGGTAGGCGGGGGGATGCATTTTTTGACTGATCCCGCGTACAGTCATCGTTATTTCGTCGATCTGTCGCCTACCGTCTCCGATGTCTATACCGCGGGTAGTCCTTCAGGCAGTCCCGCATGGAGAACCGTGCTGCTTGGTGGAGAACGGGCCGGCGGCCGCGGCCTGTTTGCCCTTGATGTGACGGATCCAAGCTCATTTACCGAGGGCAACGCCGCGAACTTGGTGCTATGGGAGTTCAGCTCCGCGAACGACCCCGATCTCGGCAGCACCTTCAGCAATCCGACCATTGCGTTGCTCAACAATGGTCGGTGGGCGGCCATCGTTGGCAATGGGTATAACGACAACCCGGGTGGCAGCGGCCAGGCTCAGTTGTTAATC
>CAZASZ010000022.1:15461-23700 GCA_964487925.1 uncultured Gammaproteobacteria bacterium | reverse complement strand
TGGCAATGGGTATAACGACAACCCGGGTGGCAGCGGCCAGGCTCAGTTGTTAATCCTCTACTTGGACGGTGGGTTATCAGGGACTTGGACGCTGGGAACCGATTATGAAAAGATCACTACCAATGTGGGAAGCGCCTCAAGCCGTAATGGATTATCCTCGCCGGCAGTGGTGGATACCGACGGTGACGGGGCTGCGGACCGGGTTTATGCCGGCGACCTAAACGGCAACATGTGGGCATTCGACCTGTCGAACGCCAGCGCCGCCAACTGGACGGTGGCTTATAAACAAGGTAGCACCCCCAAACCCCTGTTCACGACCAAGACCGGTCAGCCCATTACCAGTCAGCCGGTGATCGTCAGGCATCCTACCGAGGCGGATAGCGCTAGTAATGCGCCCAACCTGCTGGTGATGTTCGGTACAGGACAGTACTTCGATCCTGCAGATAATACTTCTTCGGTTACCCAATCTTTCTACGGTGTGTGGGATCGAGGTGACAAGGAGCTTGTTTATACCAATCTGGTGCAGCAGACTTTCCTCTCGGGATTTCCTGCGGATGTTAGGGTGCCGACGGATAATCCGGTGAACTACTCGGCGAGCGGAGCCAGCCGCGAATATGGCTGGTATATGGACTTGCCCGCCGGTCGCGAGCGGGTGGTGGTTGACCCGAAGGTACGCGGTGATCTCGTCTACTTTAACACCATGATTCCTTCGACGGCGGCGTGTTCAGCCGGGGGTAGCGGTTGGCTGATGTCGGTAAACTATTCCAATGGTGGCCCACCCAGCAATGCGGCATTCGATTACAATAATGACGGCAACGTGGATACCAGTGACTTGATCTCGAACAAAGCGCCCGGCGGCCAGACCTTCAATATGGGTTTGCCGACTTCGCCCACCTTCCTGGGTAACAAGCAATATACCGCAGGAACCAAAACGACCGGTGGGAGCACCATCGACCAGCGCGACATTGAAGCGCTCACGGGTGCTGGAACAGGACGCCTGTCTTGGCAGGAACTTCAGAACTGATGGGTTCGATCTTTGACTATGGAGATTTATGTTGATGAATAAATGGAGATGCTTGCTTATCGCCGCTTGCATGATATTGGGTTCGACACCTGCGACAGCAGCGCTGTTGATGGGGACCCAACCTAGTGCTAATTCCGTGCCGAATTGGGAAATTTCCCGCGTCGACATTAACAAGCGAACGATCGTTATCAACGATACTACTTATCGACTCGGCGCCGCCATCAAGGTGCATACGGCGGCTCATAGGCATGGATCGCTTCGTGATCTAAGGCGTGGGATGCAGGTAGGTTATCGCCTCGAGAACAACAGGGACGGGCAGGCTGTGATTACTGAAATTTGGGAGGGCCGTGAGGACGGAGAAGACGCCGAGGACGGTGAGGGTGGCAGGGACGACGCGCATCACCAGCGCACGCGTTGAGTTAATAAATAGAGCAGGTTGTTGTCGATGATTGAGGAGTAATTGCTATGCACGAAAAAAAGAAGCTACTAGGTGGGTCCGATGGGGAGGTTGGGTTCCGGATTCAAGGCGGATTCACGCTTATTGAGCTCATGATCGTGTTGACCATCGTCGCCATACTGGCCGCCGTCGCCTATCCCGCCTACAACTCCCAAGTCATGAAAAGTCAGCGCACCGATGCTAAGACTGCGTTAATGACTGCGGCGCAAAACCTGGAGCGTTGTTTTACGGAATACAATGCTTACAATAATGGCGCGTGTCCGGCTGTACCGGCAACCTCTCCCGAGGGTTATTACGCGATTGCAGCAGTCACGACGGCAAGCACTTATACGCTCACCGCGACGCCGGCGTCCGGCGCGGTGGTTAACGATACCGATTGCACCACCCTCACGCTGAACTACTTGGGCGTTCAGGCCTCTACCCCTGCCGGCAGTCAGTGTTGGTAAGGGCGCAACAAACTAAGAGGACTTTGCCCAGGTACTATTGTCCAAAGCCACTGACGGTCTGTGAAGTCTTTGATGGCACGATAACCCTCATTCATAAAGGTCACACGATGACCTACCGTAAACGACAGTAGGGCGAAACCCCTATTACTGTGGTCGATGAGAAGATCGTTCATGCTCAGGTCGAACTGGCAAAACAGAAACAACAAAAACCGGCCGGGAAGCCACCAGCCAAACATCCTTGGCGGCGTTCATCCATTGGCCTCGCTGCCACACAGACCTGAACCACCCAAGGGGACATTTGATGATTCGGTGAATTTTGTGTTCCTGGCCGGAGATCTCTGTGACGGTGACTGGAAGGATTACAATACGGGGCTTTATTTCAGTGAACGCATGGTACGCTTACGCGAGGCGGGCATTCGGGTCTTTATCGTTGCCGGCAATCATGATGCAGCGAGCCAAATCACAAAGCACAAAGCACCTTCGCTTGCCGGATAATGTTAAGGTGTTTTCCACATACTTGCCTGAACAGGTCCTTTTGGAGGACCTTAGACTCTTGTGATGGAATTGTGGTGATTCCTGTGTGCATTACTGTGCAACAAGCCCCGTGATCTTGAACTTTCCTACACCCACCGATACCTTATCGCCCGATTTGACTAGGCCGCCGGGATTGGCGAAGAGAATAAAGAAAGTCTTTCCCATCTTGTTCGCATAGGTCTGCTGTCTAAGGCTACCGACCTTGGGGGCCGAGGGAACTGTCAATATTCCACCGTTCTTCTCGTAAATGGCATAAGGATTATGTCGTTTGGAGAAAAGCTGCTTGGACTTTTTCTCGTCGATGACTTTGTAACGGAAGTCCAACATGTAATTTGCAGCAGTCCTTCTGAGGCCAACGACTTCGATTCCCCATGTGTCCCTGATTTTATCCATTTCAGTTGCAGGGATGGTAATCATGTCTTTGATTTTTGGCTCGAACTCGAGCCGTTTTTCGGCGGAATATGCTGGCGATGCAAGGAATAACAGCGCAGCCACCGCAAAGGTGTAACGTGCAAAGCTCAATAGGTTATTTGTCACGGTTGAATAGCCTTTAAGTTTGGGTTGTACGATTAATAATGGACCTAAATTATTAGATATTCAGCGCGCTGATGAAGCATAAAACATGCTAAATGCAAATGGTAATTTAAATTGTATCGGCATGTTGCCGGTCTTGATGAATCCGGCGAGTGGTCCGCAAAGACAGTCAGCATTGTCCGCCATCATAGTGGGAAACGCAAATTCGTCCGGTAACGGCTTGCTCAGGGATTTCTTGATGTTTGATGGGGATAGTCTGGCTATTTTTGCCCAGTGTCCCAAGCGCACTCTAGGACGGGGTTACATCTTTCGGAGCGTCGCATTCTCCAGTGTATCCGGCAGTCATTCAAGCTAATCACCCTTCAACCGATATACCTGTCAAGGGCGTACGTTGCGACCAAGATATGGTGGCGTACGGACATAAATTCAATTTAATCAACCGGATAGGGTTGCTCATAATCGAGCGGAGTGGATGATGTTGGCTAAAGAGCTGAGCAACGAGGTTGAAAAACAACCTTTGAATCAAACCCTTATAGAATGGTTGGTTTCCAATCGTCATATTAAGCAGGATGAGCTTGCCAGGGCCCTAAAGGTCAAGGCGGTACAGAATAACCAGGACCATCTTCCGGAATTCCTGATCAAACTCGGTTTGGCATCCGAGGTTACTGTCGCGGAAGGACTATCGAATATAACAGGATACCCCCTAATCAAACTATCCGAATACCCGGAATTGATAGAGCGTGGAGAACACCTTTCATTCCGGTTCCTTAAGGAGCACCATCTTTTACCCTTGAGCGAGGACGAGGACCGAATTGATCTCGTAATGGCCTATCCGGATGACGATTTCGCAATCCGCTCGATCGAGATGGCTTCAGGAAAAGTCGTTCGCCCATTCCTGGGAATACAGTCCGAAGTGGACGAAGCCGTCGAAGAGCTGTACGGCGAAGGCAAATCCCAAATGGGAAAGATCCAGGATGAAGTCGACGAAGGCGACAGTGCCAACGACACCGATATCGAGCATTTGAAGGATCTTGCCAGCGAGGCTCCCGTTGTTCGCCTCGTGAATCTATTTCTGAACAAAGCGATCGAGATGAAGGCGTCAGATATACATATCGAATGTTTCGAGGCCAAAATCAGGGTGCGCTATAGAGTCGATGGTGTGTTGCAGGATATGGAATCGCCCGCTCACAATTTTAAAGATGCGATCGTTTCGCGTATCAAGATTATGGCCAACCTCGATATCGCTGAGCGACGGTTACCTCAGGATGGCAGAATCAAGCTGAAGGTCCATGGGAAAGATAGCGATCTGCGTGTCTCGACGATCCCTACCCTCTACGGAGAGAGCGTGGTTATGCGATTGTTGATAAAGGAGGACAACGTTCTAAAACTTAACGAACTGGGTTTTGACGAGCACGATATTCCGCGTTTTAACGAAGTGTTTTCCGTGCCCCATGGAATGATTCTCGTGACGGGCCCGACGGGCAGTGGTAAGTCGACGACCTTGTATACGGCATTACATTCGTTGAATACAGGCGAAAAGAAAATCATCACCGTAGAGGATCCTGTCGAATATCAGGTGGAAGGCGTCAATCAGATCCAGGTTAAACCAAGTATCGGACTGACGTTCGCCAGTGCGTTAAGATCCATCGTTCGACAGGACCCGGACGTCATCATGGTAGGTGAGCTTCGTGACCTGGAGACATCTAAGATTTGTATCCAATCCGCCTTGACGGGACATTTGGTTCTGTCGACGCTGCATACCAATGATGCTGCTAGCAGTGTGACGAGACTGCTGGAAATGGGTATCGAAGACTTTCTGTTGACCTCGACCTTACGTGCCATTGTCGGGCAAAGACTTGTCCGGGTCTTGTGTCCCGAATGTCGGGAGCAATATACCCCTAGCGCTGATGAAATACGGGAATATGAGCTGGAAAAGCTTGTCGATAAGGGTTCCGAGATCAAGCTCTATCGTGCCAAGGGTTGCCGTCACTGTCATGACACCGGCTATAAGGGGCGGGTGGTCATAGGCGAGTTGCTGGTGCTAAACGATGCGATTAGAAACAAGATTCTCGATCGTGCGGACGCCGCGGCCTTGCGTAAAGTAGCATACGAGTCGGGCATGACGTCGATGTATGAGAACGGTTGTAAAAAGGCGTTGCAAGGTGTGACGACCATTGACGAAGTCTTGCGGGTCTACGACGGAGGAGAGTAGTCAATGCCTTTGTTCAACTACAAGGCCGTTAGCGCAGCGGGTGAGATCTTTGAGGGTACGCTGGATGCTGGTAGTGAAACGGAACTCGTAAAAAAGATTCAGTCCATGGGCCGAATTCTGATTAACGCAGATCCGATTCAAGGCACCTTGTCCAGCCCGCTGAAGAGATCCAGAAGAAAAAAAAATACAGGAATCGGCCGCAAATCTATCAATCAGGGCGTGATACTGTCATTCACGGAGTCCCTGGCGACGCTGTTGAATGCCGGTCTCACGCTTGATAAGGCATTTCATGTGATCACTCAGGTTGAGGACAACGAGCAGGTAAAGGAAATAGTACAAAAGATCCAAAAGGACGTGCGTGAAGGAAAGTCTCTGTCAAGCGCGCTAAGCGACTCAAATCAGAAATTTAATACCTTCTATGTCAAAATGGTGCAGGCCGCGGAGGCAAGCGGAAAGCTGGCTGCTGGGTTGTATCAGGTTTTTGAGTACATGAAAAGGAGTCAGGCACTCAAAGATAAAATTATATCCGCCTTGATATATCCTGCGATTCTATTGTTTGTTTGTCTGATTTCTCTTTCGGTGATCATGGCATATGTGGTGCCTCAGTTTGAGCCACTCTTTCAGGATATGGGGGATGCACTTCCGTCGTCCACTCAGATTATTTTAAGTATTTCCGATTTCGTAAAGAGTTACTGGCAACATATCCTGATTTCGATAGCGCTGCTTGCGCTCGTGATCAAGGCGCAGTTGGCAACCAGTTCCGGGAAGCCCGTTTGGGATCGTATAGCCTTGAATATGCCGCTTGTAGGCAGTCTCGTGCAACGGATCGAAACTGCGAGGTTTTGCCGAAGCCTCGGAACCCTTTTGCAAAGCGGCGTTCCTTTGTTGACGAGTATCACGTATGCGAAGGAAACGGTCGGAAATACCGTAATGGAAAAGGACTTGGAAAACGCTCAGGAGATGCTCAAAAAGGGTGATCGGATTTCGGATGCCCTGATAGCGAGTGGTCATTATCCGTCGATGGCATTGCAGATGATAAAAGTCGGTGAGGAATCCGGGGAGTTGCCGGAGATGCTGATGAAGGTCGCGGATAAATATGATCAGGAAGTTGCGATTCAGACCCAGAGAATGATGACGCTTCTCGAGCCGATGATGATTATTACATTGGGCGTTGCGATCGCGGCAATCATCATTTCTATACTGGTGGGCATTGTCAGCGTGAATGACCTTCCAATGTGATGAAAATAAACCGGACTGTCAGTGATGAGGAGATTCATCCTGCTTTTTCGCCTCCGATTTGAGTTGAGAGAATGGAGAACAATATGATGCCTAGCACTTCTATCGAAAAACGCACCGGAATGATGCAGAACCATGATCGCCTCAAGGGATTCACCTTGATCGAACTCCTCGTGGTTCTGGTCATACTCGGCCTGTTGGCGAGTCTTGTCGGTCCGAGGATCATGAATCATCTGGGTAAGTCGAAGACAAAAACCACGGTGCTTCAAATTGAACAATTATCATCGGCGCTCGACCTGTTACAGCTAGATATCGGCCGATACCCTACCACCGAGGAAGGACTTGTCTCTTTGATCAAATCGCCTTCCGGGGTTGACACCTGGAACGGCCCCTATCTCAAGAAGTCCCAAATTCGAAAGGATGCCTGGGGTCACGATTATCACTACAAGTCGCCTAGTGAGCACGGCGATTATGAGATTTACAGCTTCGGCTCGGATAACGCTGAAGGTGGGGACGGGGAAGCCCGAGATATCTACAGTTGGGAGTAGGTTTAAATCGCGTAATAGGGCGTCATGATGAGGCGTAGCAGAGGATTTACCCTGATTGAACTAGTGGTTTCGCTGGTCATTATGGCGATTGCGTCAGGGGTCGTGATGCCCTATTTTGCGAAATCCATGGACACGATAAGGCAGAAAAACTGCGCACGGGACATCGCGACGATGCTAAGGAAATCGGCTGCCAATGCGCTTTCGGATCATCAAAAAGTCGTTGTTTCGTTTGAAAATGACGGGCATACCGTAAAGGTTAACGAAAAAAAGGCGAAAATTGCATGGCCATCGACATCTGACATCAGGGAACAAGGCGTTCGGCGGACAGGGGATGCGAATGCAATCCAGTTCACGTTTTATCCTGATGGTACTTCTAGCGGCGGTGCGATCGACATCGTATCGGAGAAGCGCGGATTTCGTATAGAGATAAACTGGATCACCAGCCATGTCGCGATTTCGAGAATCCAGGCTTAATACGAAAAGTCACTCTAAGGGGTTTACGCTGCTTGAGGTGCTAGTGGCGATGACCATCATGGCGATGACAATAGGCGTTTTGATGAACGTTTATTCGTCGGTTCTGGAGCGCTCGTCGTTGAGTATGGATTATCGAGCAGCGACGAATATCGCTCAATCCGTGCTGAAGGAGAAGATGCGGATCGGCGATCGACTGAATTCGCATATGGAAGGGCAATACGACAAAAAGTTCAAGTGGGCCATTGATGTCGAACTCTTCGATGAAGGTGGTCAGATACATGGCGCCAGGGAGCTATTGTCTCCATATACGATCAATGTATCCGTGCAGTGGGTTTCTAAACATAAGACACGGAAAATACATGTCAACACGATACGCCTCCTAAGGACGAGTTGAACACCATGCGTGCACGTCGAAATGTCACCGAGAGGGTGGCTACATCCCGAGTTCCGGGGGTTCTCTGCCGCGGATTTACCCTGATTGAAGTTGTCGTATCGCTTGGTATTGCCAGCATTATTGGGTTGCTGTTGTTCAATACGCTAGGGTTTAGCAATCAGGTCGTTGCCAGGATAGACGATCAACAGTCTGTCAGCTCCGGTGGCGTCGAGATGCAGTCGCGTGTGCAGAACTTCATGGAGCATGCCCGCCCGCTGAAGCTTTATGAGGACGGCAATGAAATCGCGTTCGAAGGTCGTCGTGACCGGCTCAGGTTCGTGAGCGAAATTTCCCGAAATGATAAACACCTTGGTCTGCATATATTTACTCTGGGCATGGAG
>CAZASZ010000022.1:6003-15361 GCA_964487925.1 uncultured Gammaproteobacteria bacterium | reverse complement strand
GATCACATCGTAGACGCCATTCTTGACTGGCGTGACGGCGATAGTTTGAGGAGGCTAAACGGTGCGGAGCAGCAGGAGTACGAAATGGCAGGGTTGGACTACGAGCCGACCAACAAGCCCTTTGAAAGTGTCGATGAGCTGCGTTTGGTTCTGGGTATGAAAGAGACGATTTTCGATCGCATCAGCCCGTCTTTGACCGTGTATTCGAAGCACGGTGGGGTAAACCCACTCTATGCAGCACGGGACGTGCTTTTGGCTGTCATGGGGAATAATTCGGAAAGCGTCGATCAATACATTCGCCTCAGGGAAAGCGGCGCGGTTGTGAGTATGCCGATGATTCCTCCGGAATCGAAGCAGTATGTTACACCGGCGGGTGGGGACATATTTTCCGTGGCAAGTGAAGGCCATGTTGAAGGCCACTCCTTTCGAATCGATACAAAACTGATGTTAAAGCGGGCAAGTGCCGATCAACCGTTTGAGCTGATCGATTGGGCTTATAACCGCGACGTTTCGTCGAGCGATATTGCTACGACGAGTGAAACAAATACTAGTTCGGGGCATTAAATGGATCTAAATATTGTCAATTTGGGTGTCGGGTTACGAAGGGCTCGTACACGATACTATATGTTCATCAACTGGTGGTATTCGGAGCTCGGCCGAATGCTGCCCGACAAACTACGCTCGTTTTTTTCCAATTCCGACGAGTCGATCATCGTAGAGCTTGGCCCGCAGCATAAAGGCATTGTCTGGGCCAGGGGTTCGATGGGGCAGATACGCAAGATCGGAGACATTAGCCTCGATGAAGACGATCGGGCCGCTCGGGAAGAATTCAATCTGCGCGTCGGTGGTCTTAGAAAGGTCAGCAACTGCACGCTCCGATATCTCAACAGCGATGTGCTCGAGTTTGAGGCTTGCTTGCCGGTTGCAACATTGGAAAATCTGGATGCTGTTCTAAGGACTGAAATAGACCGGTTTACTCCATTTGATTTTGATTCCGTCTACTACGGATACAAAATCATAGAACAGAACGATCATAAAGGTATTTTGAGGATCAAGATACGTCTTCAGACCAGGAAGAATATCAATGCGTGTATCGATCTCTTGAAGGATTACGGCGTGCCCGTGTCAGATGTCGAGGTGATTCCTAAACTGGACGATGATGCGCCGCAAGTGATGGGGACGCCAATCAATATCAACCCAAGTAATAGACGAACGCGGGAACGAATATCGATAAGAATATTCAGGTGGAAGACAACGCCGGTTCTGATTGCCTTAGCAGCTGCCGCTGTCTATTTACCGCTATACAACTATGATCTGACTATCGCGGATTTGGTGGGTCAGGAGAGCCAATTAAAGTCCAGAGCCGAAAAGGCAAGTACAATCAAGCGCGAAATAAGTATGTCGATAGACGCTGGAAATCTATTTGTCTCAAAGCGGACGAAAAAACCGATCAATGCATTCATTATCAAGGAGTTGACTCGTATTATTCCAGACGATACTTGGTTGTCTCAGTTAGAGATTAATGGCCAACAGATACGCCTTCAAGGTGAGTCGAAAAACGCCTCCAAGTTGATTCAGGTGATTGAAGAATCCGCGTTGTTTCGTGAGACGTCGTTTTCCGCACCCATAACGGTAAATCCAAAGACCGGCAAGGACCGCTTTATGATCGTTACCAAGCTGGTTGAAAATCATCAGGGGGTGGTGTCATGAGAGCCGGGACCAGGGAGAGCCGCATCGCAGCGCTTGGCGTTCTGGCCGGGGTTGTTAGCCTGCTGATTCTTGTGCTGGTAATTCCGGTTATTCAGAGTTACTCGGATAGAATCGGAAGTGTCGCGAAACTAGAGAACAATATCGCTCGCTATCAAGGGGTTGTGAGCCAGCTTCCTATGCTGGTTTCCTACAGTCGGAAGGTGAAGGCGGCGCTTCCGGACAATGGCTATTTTCTTCCGGGAGATACCGCTGCGCTTGCATCCGCCAGTTTACAGCAGTACTTGCGACAGACTACTCAGCGTGTGGGTGGAACCTTAATCAGTACTCAGACGTTACCCGATGCTGCTTATGAAGGCGTTAGCGCCATTTCGATAAAAATTCGAGTTCGTAGCGATATTAAGGCCATGCTTTCGATATTACACAAGCTTGAGACTTCCAAGCCAATGTTGTTTGTCGATACCCTGATGGTGATGACAATGCCAAAGAGGCAATACGACCTAAAGGCGGTAAAGAAAGAGGAAGGCTACGATCTTGATTATCAGATGACTCTTACAGGCTTCTCGAGAAAGAGTGTGTCATGAGACATTATATTAAGCTTTTTGTGACCCCCGTGGCGATCATTTTCCTGTTGTTGGCATCTATCGTCGCTTACGAATTGTATGTCATTGACCATCATAAAAAGGCTAAGGTCGCGCCAGTGGCCACTGCGAAGAAGGCGACTCTTCCCGATATCGATAAGCTGAGGCTTCCCGAGATGCCGCGTATTGCGACACTGCAGGATGTTACTGAAAGACCTCTGTTCGATAAGGATCGGAAAAAGCCGGAAAAGGTCTTGGTTCAGGAAGCTAATGCAAATAGGCCGAATTATTCCATTCCCCCTTCAAGATCCTGGGCGTTGTCGGCAATTGTGATGGCTGGCGAAGGAGAAAACATGGTTGTTTTGAAATCCACTAAAGAGGACCGCGTTGTCAGGGTCAAGGAGGGTATGACAGTTTCCGGATGGAAAATTGCCTCGATAAATTCCAACGATGTTTTATTTGAAAGCGGCGCTTCTCAGGAGCGTATGGTATTGGTGAAGAAGCAGTCGGATACTGTCGCCTCTAACGATGAGGACCTGAATACCGTCTTGCAATCGGCATTTCCTCGTGGAATGAATATCAATAGGATCAGGAATCATTCAACTGGCGGCTCGAGAGCTCGGCCGTCAAGAAACTGGATTATACCGACGAATTAACGGGCGAGATTGTCTGCCATTGTTATCGCTTGAGAGTGAGGGCGAATGAAAGTGTTTATTTTTTCATCGAATAAAGAAAAATCAAAAAGGTCAATTGCAAATACCTTGTTTATCGGCCTGTGCTGTATATCGATTGGGGGATGCGGCACCACCGCTTTGAAAGAACGCCAGGCCGACGATTCGTTCCGATCGAGTAAGGTTTGGGTGGATGCGTCGTTGTCCGAACCCATTGCGGATGAGCGTGCTGTTCAGGAGGCCTCTTCTGACCGGGTTGCGGCCGTTGCCAATGAAGCGACCGGTGCGGTGAGTGCTTCCGATGGCGCGACTCCCGACGAAGTCGTCGCGAAAAAGGCCGAAGGTAGTTTCATTTCGCTGGGTAGCGGTTCTTTTATCAATAGATCTGCGGGCGGTTCGGGTAAAAATGAGAAAAATAATATCACCTTGAATTATAAGGGAACTGATCTGCGTGAAGTCGTTAAGACAATTATCGGCGACATTCTTCAGGACAACTACTATATCGATCCATCCGTCAAGGGCGAGGTAACGCTAAGAACAAGCAAGCCGATCAAGAAGTCATCACTGATCCCGACTCTTGAGATGATTCTCAAGATGAATGGATCCATGCTGGTAAAGGGTAACGGAATCTACAAAGTACTTCCCGAGAACGCGGATATTCTGGGCGCCGCGCAACCTGGGGTCGCTCTTTCGTCAAAGCATGGTTTTCAGGTGCTGATTGTTCCGCTGCGATATATTTCGGCATCAGAGATCAAGAAAATCTTGGATCCGATCAAACCTAGGCAAGCCAAGGTCGAAATTGATGATTCCAGAAACATCTTGATCCTGGCAGGTATGCATTCTGAGCTCGCCAATATGGCAGAAACGGTTCGCATATTTGATGTGAACCAGCTCAAAGGCATGACGGTCGGCATGTTTAAGCTCAAGAGCTCCGAACCCAAGACTATTATCAATGAGCTTGACACGATATTCGGCGAGGAAGGGGACGGTCCCTTGGCAGGTATGGTCAAGTTCGTACCCATTGATCGTCTCAACTCGATACTGGTCGTAACCCCGCAGAAGAAGTATCTATCCGAAATGGAGGACTGGATCGGTCGCTTGGATAACGCTTCCGAAGCAGGTGGTGGAGAAGGTATCCATGTATACAAGGTGCACAACGGGCAGGCGGGCATATTGTCCGAAATGCTGACAAAGCTTTTTACCAAAGAGAATAAAAAAGCCACAGCAAATAATGACAAAGTGCCTAATAAAGGTAATCCAAAGGATACACAAGCCAACGCCAAGAATGGCACCCAGGACAAAACAGACACCCTGGATGTCGGTAACGTAACGATCGTGGCCGATGAGGAAAACAACCTGCTGGTCATCAAGGCGACATCGACCGACTTTATGAAGATCGAAAAGGCGCTGGAGCGGCTTGATGTGTTGCCGAGACAGGTCCTTGTCGAAGTATCCATTGTTGAGGTTAACCTGACTGATACGCTGGAATACGGCCTGCAATGGTTTCTCGAGAACGGTTTTAAAGGCAGCCTACGTGGTGAGTCCCAATTTTCAAGCGCGGTGCCAAGTGGAGGGTTTTCCTTTTCGATTCTGGACAAATCCGGTGCCATCAGGGGATTGTTAGCGACACTTGCCAGTAATTCTCAGGCAAACGTCATATCGAGTCCGTCTCTTATGGTGCTCGACAACCGCTCTGCAACCATCCGCGTCGGTGATCAGGTCCCGGTGCGCACTTCCGAAACGACCAATACCAGTTCGGGCAGTTCTGCGCTCATTACGAGCACCATCCAATATCGCGATACCGGCATAATCCTCAAGGTAAAACCGCGGGTCAATGCCAGCGGAGTGGTCATCATGGATGTAAGCCAAGAGGTCAGTGATGTTTCGGACAGCACATCGGGCGGCGTTCCGTCTCCGACGATTTCCACTCGAAATATCGAGACGTCGATCGCCGTCCAGAGCGGGGAAACCATTGTACTGGGCGGATTGATCAAGGACCGAAAGGACAACACCGACAGTGGAATACCCGTGCTCAAAGATATTCCGGTCGTGGGTGGTCTGTTCAGCGGTACTTCCAACACAAAGAAGAGAACGGAACTGGTCGTTATGATCACGCCGAGTACTGTAGCCAGCAAGGACGAGGCCAGGCAGGTTACCCGAGAATATTTGCGGGGCATGAAGCAGCTAAGAAAGAGCGAAGCTGGCGCCGTTGTTCATCAATATTAGAGGGTTGCCCAAGAAGCAGCCGATTTTACCTTATGAACAACTCTAGATTTTCTATTGTGCTTTCACGTTCATGCATCATAGGCATACTTGGGCTCGTTATGTCTTCGGTGGCGTATTCGGGCTCTGATCAGCGCCATCATATGGAGAGTATCAATGGTCAGGATCATATGATGCATATGAATATGTTGAAGGAAAATTCAACGACCCGTAAATATACGAAATCCCTCCAAGCCATAACCTTTCAAGATATGGCACTGGAAGAGGCAGACGGAAGCCGCACTTCGGCGCACAAAATTTTGAGCAATGACCATCCCATACTCGTGACATTTATATTCACCTCTTGCGGCACCATATGTCCGATATTGTCGGCGACCGTATCCAGGGTTAAGGACGAGATTTTCGGTATTACGGGTGATGCCAGAATTATATCGATTACGATCGATCCCGACTACGATACGCCGGAGAGACTTCTTGAGTACTCGAGCAAATACGGCATGGATGAACGATGGAGGTTTGTCAGAGGGGATATCCGTGACACGATCCGGCTTGAAAAGGAATTCGGTATCTATAGGGGCAATAAAATGAATCATCTACCCGCGTTTTTCGTCAAGGCGCCTAACCGAGAGCACTGGTTAAAGATTGACGGTTTCATTGGCAAGGAAAATCTAATCGCGGAATACAAAGCGTACGTTTCCGAGTAGTCGCCAATATGAAACTGGTACTATCTCTTTGTCTCCTTGTGCTGTCCGACCTCGTTTCCGCCGGCCAATCGGGCGTCGGCAAGCGTATTTATGAGACGGGCGCCCTTAGCGACGGAAAATACGTCACTGCGACGGTGCAATCGGACATTATCGTAAACGGTCGTCAATTGGCGTGCGTTAGTTGCCACAAAACGAGTCTCAAGGGGTCTGCAGAAGGAAAGCTCGTAGTTCCGGCGCTTACCTACGAATCGCTTATGAAGGGCAAGAAGTTCAGTTTGGCGGAGCGGCGAGGGCGGGACGCGCAGGGCAGCAGAATACATACCCCCTATACGGATGACCTGCTAAAACGAGCCATAGTACAAGGCGTGGCCGCGGATGGAAGAAGCCTTGACCCCGCGATGCCAAAGTATCGTCTAAGTCCAGATGAGCTTGGCGCCCTGATTTCCTATATAAAATCGCAGCACGATCGTATGCCGGACGGCGTCGATACGAAAGAAATACATATAGCGACCATTATTGCCGGGGATGTGGATCCGGAAAGAAAGCGCGACATGCTGAATATCATCAATACCTTTCTCCGCCAAAAGAATGCGGACACTCGTCAGGAAACCCAGAGGGCACTACATACCCCATGGACTCGTGAGTGGTGGTATAAATCGTATCGTAAGGTGCGGTTGCATGTGTGGACCTTGAGCGGGGATGCGTCCACCTGGAAGACGGAATTATCGGATCTGTATAAACAGAGGCCGGTATTTGCCGTCGTGAGCGGACTAGGGCGTGATTGGCATGTCATCGACGAGTTTTGTGAAGACAGCAGAATACCTTGTGTCCTGCCAAATGCCGAGAGTAGCCACGAGGCGACCTCGGAAGGTTTCTCGTACGCACTACACTTCAACGGTGGGTTGCCTGTCGAGGAAGACGTGCTGAGCAAGTATATTCGCGATCAAGGGCTAGTTGGTTGTTTCACTATCCTTTCCGACAACGATAAATTGTTTCATGATTCCGCAGAACGACTTCGTGAGAAGCTCAAAACGGTTGGGGTCGACGCGAGGATTGAGGAGATCGACGGTCAGTCCGCACATCGGCAATGCGCCAACGTCATTGTCTGGACGGCGAATGCGGACGCCGCACGGCATGTGGGCAAACGGATGCATGAAGGAAATATATATCTTTCGTCGGCGCTGGTTCCGGAGTACGAAGACCTTATGAGCGATTCGTGTCATTGCACATACTACATCGTGACTCCGTATCAGGTGGGCAATATTCCGGTGAACAATGCGCGGTCATTCTCCTGGCTCAAGGCCAGCATTGGAGCGGTGTCGGATACTTATCTTTCGCTTGATACCCTCTATACCATCAAGCTTACAAGCGATGCCATAGTAAGCATGAGAAGCAACTTTTCGAGGGAATATTTCCTCGAGAGAATAGAGCATCTCGTGGATAAAAGTCTGATGCACCCTGCATACGATCATATAAGCCTTGGTCCTAATCAGCGCACGCTTTCAAATGGGGTTTACGTTTTATCGATAGACGCGGAGACGAAAAAAATGACACGTGGTCCCTGGTATTCACGTTGATGAATCGTGGTATTAGTTAGGGGTGCCCAATCGTCGATCACCACGCTTCCATGACTTCTTCAAGATTGAATTGTAGGCCGACTCTCTCCCAGAGCTGGTGAATACGGCTGACGGTAGGTTCCGCCCTTTTCATCCAATCCGGATGCCGCTCTCGATTGTTGAAGACTTTGAATTCTTCTGGTTGCGGATTTTGCACGCCGAATTTACGACAATATTCTGACACGAGTCCCATCAATCGCTCTCTGCCGTAGGGGACGACGACGACATTTTTATTTGCGCTCAGTCCAGTTGTCGCGACGTAGGTATGATATTGTTCCCAATATTTCAGGTAGGCGTCGAAATAATCCATATTCGCAATCTCGGAAGGTTCCATTCCGGTATAGGCGATATCCCGCCTTACCCATTCTTCAATATTTCCTCTGACCATAAATTTCCCCGCTTCGGGGAACCCACCTGACTTTTCATAGGTCGAGATACAGGACGTTACCGGATGACGGATCGTCAGGATGTGCTCGACCGACTCACCTAAAACACGATGGAAAAAGCCGCCCGCATAGGTGCCCTTCGTAAGTTTTTTGGGAACGATGATTTTCCCCAAATAAGGCTTCTTGGAACCGAAATATATATCCACCATCGTTAGATATTCGGCCATCGTTTGAAGGCTGTTTGTCCAGCTATTTACGCCTTTTTCGAACGTAAACGGGCCGGCTTCCGGGAATCCGTCGTGGGCTATTACGTTAGGGACCAGGTTGGGGTCGTAGCCAAGGCCGCGATATATCTCCTTGGTGATATAGGACCCGCCGTTTCGCGGCACGCCTATCACATTTATAAAATGGTATTTCAGCTGGAATTCCGTAATGAGGGCTGTGTCTCCGGTAAGCAAGGCCACGAATATTTGATAGGCTCGCGCGATATATTTTTTCCCGCGTTCGTCGTTCAGTACCTTCTCCGCATGAACCACAGCTTCTTCCACCATGCCTTTCTGGTCGGTTTTGAGCCCCTCTTGAAGCTGGTCGCCCCATTCGACCTCGTTGAACGGCAGGAATCCCAGCGTTCGTAACAAGAAATTGATAAATACCGGAGAAACAGGCAATTCATTGTCTGTTAGCTTGATCTCTACACCCATACTTTGTTTTCCTCGACATTCAATGGCCGGACAGTTCATCACCGCCGACAGCTTACTGATCCAAACCCACCACATCGTTGAATATTTGCCTTCAACCGACAGCCGCATCGCGGAGTACCTGCGATAAATTGGTGGGCAAATTCCTTGGTGCTAGCGCTTGCTGCCAGTAACGGCAGTAAGGTCTGCCGTCAATGTTGAAGTGCAGAACTTGAGTTTTACGTTCGGGGCTCAATGCAATAACTCTGTGTAACACCACCATTCTTCGTGTTGCCAACAGGGGCTCTGAATGGCACGCTAGTACATCGTAGCGCATTTACCTTATCGGGCCAACGATCATACCCATGCTTTCAGGGGGGGTATGCGGAGGTGGCATTGTCCAACGGAAACGATTTCCATGAGCGGTTGTGCTGTCGCCGTAGTCTCCTAAGGACATAGAAGCTTCGTGTACCCGAAAAGTAAAAAAATTGACGCGATTGTAAGTAGAGGCTATCGGACTGTATGGAGAGGATCATAACGCTATGAATTATTAGAAAAAAAATATTTAGGCATGGGTTTTGCCTAAGAGACTCGTCTAGCAAAATTTTTGGCGGCAAAAAAAATCAAAGTTTAATCGGATTCTGTCGCCATAAAGGTTATCGGGAGGCGTGACCAGGATGGTCGGCGAATCTTTGTCAAGTGAAGCGGTAAGAGTCTTTGATCAGTGTCGGGAGTGCGCGATCAGGGCCCACAAGGAGGAAAAGTGAAAATTTGTAGCTCGCAGTACGGAATT
>CAZASZ010000022.1:3473-5903 GCA_964487925.1 uncultured Gammaproteobacteria bacterium | reverse complement strand
CGATCAGGGCCCACAAGGAGGAAAAGTGAAAATTTGTAGCTCGCAGTACGGAATTTTGGAAACTAGATCAAAACGAAGCTGCATGACATTGCGTGTGGTGTCACTGGGAATGTACAGAGGATGAGTAACCATGAATGAAATAATCATGTCCCCAAAGCGAAATCTGGTTTATCGCGTTGCGGCATTTATGGCTGTGGTAATGGGCTTGGCGACGGTGGTACCGCAATCGCGCGCCGACTTTACCCTGAACGTGGTTGACGAGAATGGAACCGCGGTTTCCGGATTCAGGTGGATTCTCGAGAAGGATCTGACCCACGTATCAGTACCGGGGCAATTGGACAACAATGCACTGGGCCTGAATCTCCACACGAGTTATATGCCGGTGGTTGCGACAGGTGAAACGCCAACAGGCAGTTCCATCAACATCGCCGCGTCCAATACGGAAAGATACTTTATCAGTGTCTTGCCGGGAAGCAATCATCAGATGGGTGGCGCCACGGTCAAGAAGGGGGTGAACAGCGTCACGGTAGTGACAAATACGACGCCAATTCCGACCGCGCAGATTTCGGTCTACATCTTCGAGGACAAGTGGCCTGTCAACGGCGCTGCCGATCTTCCGCAGGAGAGCATTTATCCAGGTAGCCGCATCGTGCGTGATTCGAACGGCAATCCGGTCGTCGATGCCAAGGGAAATTTTGTGCGTGAGTTGGATCCCAACAACCGGTTCAAGGTGCTTCTCGAAGACGGCGGCGGCGGTTACGGCGTTGGCGGTCCGATGACCCATAATGTTTTTGGCGATACGATTGGCACCGAGTACAAGAGGGATGCCAACGGCAATTTCCTATTCGACGCCGATGGCACGCCTACCATCGACACAGTAGGTAAGGGCTTTGTGGAGCCGGATGTAAATGGTGTCGCTCTGATAAAGTACCTCCCGCCGGGCAAATTCGGAATCATTGCCGTCCCGCCTGCGGGTAAGGGCTGGATTCAGACCACGACGATCGAGGGAACCAAGATAAACGATGCGTGGGTGGCCGCCAACGAGCCCGCCTATTTTGTCGAATTCGGGCCCCCCGGACATCACGTATTCCACGGCTTTACCAAGGATTTCAACTGCTTCAACCCGAATGATCCCAATGCTGCGGATATGTGCCGGGACCGTTTGACTGACGCGTCTTATAATGTGCCGACAAACGGGCAGGGCACGATTACGGGGCAGATTGTCAATGACCATATGGATCATTGGCCCACGTTCTCTTTTTATAATGGCGAGCCATTCGCCGGTTGCCGCGTGGCGCTGAACGAAGGTGCGCTCGGTAGCGGGCGCGCGCTGTGGTCGGGGCCTTGCAACAATAATAGCGAGTTCACGATCAATGACATTCCCGATGGCACCTATTCCCTCGAAGTGTGGGATGACAATCTGGATATCGTGATCGCAAGCATGCCGGTGACGGTCGATAGCACCATCGACGGCGGTTATGTCGATCTAGCCGAAGTGCCGGTGTTCAACTGGTTCGGCAAGTTGGACAATCTGGTCTTCTACGATCGCAACCAGAACGGTTTCCGCGACTGTGTTTCGGCGACTTGTAGCGATCCGCTCGTGGATGACGTGCCGCTTGGTCCCAACCAGTCCTTTGTGAATCTCAGGTTCCGTAACGGTGTTATCTATGCCACCGTGCCGCTTGACGCCGGCGGTGAAGCGCCGTTTGGCGAGGTATTTCCGTTCTTCAACTGGCTCGTCGCGGAAGTGGACTTTGGGACAATGAAGGCTACGGGTGTGACCTATGTTGTCGATGATGGCGGTCCGGTTGGCCCTGATGACGGTTGGTATAACCCGACCGCCGGTACGCTGACGCCGCAGGCGCAAACTTGCACGATGGAAGACGTCGCAAATCTTCCTGCCGCCGAATGCCCCCAGGGCTTCGGTGGGCCTCGCATCAACCCTAATACCGGTAATGCGCTGGCCACGACTTTAAAGGGTCCGGTGCTTACGCTGGGGTATCAGCAATTCCTCAGCCAGACCAGCGCCCTGCAGTGGGGTAAATCGCTGTACGGGCCGAATGAAAACGGTGGTATCACGGGGATTGTCTTCGATGCCCTGACCCGTGCCGAGAACGATCCGCAGTATGCGGTGGGTGAGCCTTGGGAAGCGGGTATTCCACGGATTCAGATGGCTCTCTACCGCGATTCCGATGTGGATGGTCAGCCTGATGATGTCAATGGCGTTGCCGGCTTCCAGCACGTCGATGTTGATAACTATCCGTTTAATTGGACGAATCCGCCAGCCGGTCAGACGCCGGTGATCGGTCCCGAGGATATCGACTACAATGGCAACGGCGTGTTCGATATGGGTGACGCTTTGCAAGTCACCTACACGGACAGCTGGGACGACGCACAGCCGACCGGTTGTCAGGGTGGGCGGGACTATGT
>CAZASZ010000022.1:0-3373 GCA_964487925.1 uncultured Gammaproteobacteria bacterium | reverse complement strand
CGGACAGCTGGGACGACGCACAGCCGACCGGTTGTCAGGGTGGGCGGGACTATGTCGCCCATGTCGGTACGCCGCTTGAGAAGAAGCTGGATTGCTATGATGGTATCCGTAACTGGAACCAGATTCGCCCCGGTGTCTTTGACGGCGGATATGCGTTTAGCTCGACTATTGATCCTCAGACGCAGCAGGAGCAACAGGGGGTTCCGCCCGGCAACTACATCGTAGAGTCGGAGTTGCCGCGCAGCACACAGAATGGCAAGCCCTTGTATAGCCTCCTTAAAGAGGAAGACAAGAATGTCGACTTCGGCGACAGTTACAAGCCGTCTCTGTTGGCTCTGCCGCCCAAGTGCGTCGGAGACCTGCATACCGTGCCGCCTCTGCTGACCTTCCAGACCTACGAGAATGCGGCCTTCGCAACGGGTCGCGAAGGTACGGGAGGTTGGCTCGATGGCCTGCAGTTTACGCAATGGTCCGGTGCGGATTCGGTCCAGTCTCCGTTTGCCGGTCAACGCCGTCCGCTTTGTGACCGTAAGATGGTCAAGCTGAGCAGTGGGCGCAATGCGGCTGCCGACTTCTTCATGTTCACCGAGGTGCCTAAGGCTTCGCTGGCCGTGGGTATCATTCTGAACGATCTGGCCAATGAGTTCGATCCGAACAATCCCAACTTTGGTGAAAAGTTTGGCCCAGCTTGGGTGCCGGTCAGCTTCAAGGATTGGCGGGGCAACGAGATTACCAGGATCTATGCCGACGAATTCGGCGCCTATAATGCCCTGCTGCCTTCTTCGGCATCGGTCAATATAGAGAATCCGACCGGATTGTCGCCCAACATGTTCACCTCGTGCATGAACGACGCGAGCCCGCAGCCCGACGGCAACGGCGGTTTCGTGACGGATCCGTATTACAATAACCAGTTCAGCCAGTTTTGCTATACCTTCCAGTATCGCTCTGGCGCGGTGGTTTACCTGGATACGCCCGTACTGCCGGTCGCAGCGTTCGCGCCGAGCAATACGAAGGCCTTCCCACTGGTCTGCGATGCCGATACCGCTGTGCCGGGTATCTTCAGAGTGGATGCCGGGTTGGGTGGTCCCTATGTCGCGAATCCGGGCACGGGTGCTGGCAGCGATACGCTCACGATCACGGCCATGGGTCCGACCAAGATCGATAATCCGGAGTATGATGGAACGCCTGCTACGAACAAGGCCGTAACCCGTGACTATGGATTCGGCCCGCCTTCAGGCACCGTTACCATCGCCGGTCAACAGCTGATGATCGTCACATGGAGTCCCGGCCAGATCACGGCGAAGGTCCCAGCAGGCACGCTGACCGGCGAGCTGGTCGTGACGCGTGGCGACAATGGTAATTCCTCGGATAACGGCGTGACCGTCACGGTGGGGGCCGTCCCGGGCGGGGTGATTCGTGTACCCACGGAGTATTCGACGATTCAGGCAGCCATCGATGCGGCCGGGGATCATGACCTGATCCTAGTCGCTCCCGGTCAGTATGATGAATTGGTCGTCATGTACAAGCCGGTCGCCCTTCAGGGTTACGGTGCGGCCTCAACCGTAATCAACGCCATGAAGGTGCCTTCCACTAAGCTGCAGGATTGGCGGACCAAGATCCGTGACCTGCTGGCTCAGGGCGCCTGGACGATGTTGCCGGGTCAGACCGACAACTTCAGTCCTCAGAACAACGAGTGGAAGCTCTTCGGTACTGAGGAAGGACCGGGCATTATCGTGGTCGCGAAAGATGCTTCTTCGAGTGCCGGTGGTTTTGGGCTGACCCAGAATAATCCGCAGGTGCCAAATCCCCGCATCGACGGCTTTACGGTCACGGGTGGAGATACCGGTGGCGGCATCTTCGTGAATGGCTTTGCCCATTACCTTGAGATCGCTAACAACATCGTTATTGGAAACAACGGTGCACTGGGTGGCGGCATTCGTCTCGGGCACTCCAATTTGACCACGGCCAATGCGGTGACGCCCAATGTGTCCGGCCAAAACGATCACATTAGCATCCACGACAACCATATCTTGAAGAATGGTGGCCTTGGTGGCTCGGGCGGCGGTCTCTCGATCAACATCGGGTCGGACAACTATTCCGTCACGCATAACTTGATCTGTGGCAACTTCTCCAACGGTCCCGGTGGCGGTATTGGTCACCTTGGATTGAGCAACAACGGTGTGATTTCACACAACACCATTGTATTCAACCAGACCTTTAATCAGGGCCAGAACGTGAGCGGTGGCGGTATCTCAATCTCCGGCGGTAACCAGATCGTCGGCGCCAATACCCTTACCAGTGGTTCGGGTAACGTCAAGATCGATGCCAACCTGATCCAGGGCAACCATGCGGGTGCCGGTGACGGCGGCGGCATCATGCTGCAGGGTGTCAATGGTGATGATGTCGCCAACAACCCGAATGATCACACCCAGTGGTATCAGGTGGACGTTCTGAACAACATGATCGTGAATAACGTCACGGGTGTTGCGGGTGGTGGTGTCGCACTTCAGGACGCACTGAATGTGCGTATCGTGAACAACACGATCGCCCATAACGACAGTACCGGTACCGGTAGCGCGGCATTTACGCGTGTCCCGCGTGATCCTAATCACTCTCAAATGCAGCCAGGGGCAGGTGTTTCGTCCCGAGGCACGACGCTGGGGCTGCAGGCGGTCATTGGTACGCCAGGTTTGGATTACGAGAAGCCATTCTCGAATCCGGAGATCACCAACAATATCATCTGGCAGAACCGTCTCTTCGAATGGGGCATTGTTCCGGTCGGTAAGGGGCAGCCGATGCTGTTCGGCCTGACTCCGAATATTGCCGCAGGTGATGCGCCGGTATTCAGCGACCTTGCGGTACATGGTGTCGCCGGGGGTAATAAGTTGAATCCGATGTCCAACATTCTTACATCGGTGAACGGCTATGATCTGAGCAATACCAGTGACTCGCCAGCATTCCTGATGGCCTATTATAACGGTAATCGCAATCAGACGATTGCGCAGCAGGAGGCTCAGTTCGTCACCAGTATCGCCACGGCGGCTGCCTTTGACGAGGGCGGTAACTTCATCGATGTACAGTATGGTCCCTTGCAGGTCAGCGCTGGTAACTATCACCTCTCGGGTGCTGTCCCTACCACCAATGGTGGCGCGATTAATCGTGGCGATGGAACCGTCGTAGGTACGTTGTTGCTTGCCGCAAGCGAAGCCATTCCTGATTTGCGCATGGACTTCGATGGCGATCTTCGCGGCCAGAACGGTGGCGTCGATATCGGTGCCGATGAATACGTCGGTCAGCCCTATGTCGATACGGTGGCCGCGCCTCCTGGCGAGATCGGTAACAATCCGGGTAACGTCTATCTTCCGACAGGTGG
>CAZASZ010000021.1:20283-31204 GCA_964487925.1 uncultured Gammaproteobacteria bacterium | reverse complement strand
CTGAGGCCGGAGGGTATCAATTGGCCTACCCGCGAGGACGGTAGTCCGAGTTTCAGACTCGAGGAACTAGCGTCGGCCAACGGTCTTCTTCATGAATCGGCGCATGACGCCTTATCGGACGTGCATGCCACGATCGCTATGGCGCGTCTGATTAGGGATCGTCAACCCCGACTGTATCAATGGCTCTTTGAGCTCAGAGATAAGCGGCGCGCCCGGGCATTGTTGGACCTCGAAGCGCATACCCCGGTTGTCCATACCTCGGGCCGGATTTCATCGACCCATGCCTGCACGTCGCTGATCATGCCGCTGGCCGCGCACCCGACTAACGGCAATGCTGTCCTTTGCTACGATCTCAGGTTTGACCCGACGCCCTTTCTCGACCTGGATGAGGCATCGCTGCACCAACGCCTGTTTACGTCGAGCGCCGAGCTTGGTAAAGGTATCCAGCGTCTGCCTGTGAAGTCCATCAGGGTCAATATGTGTCCCGCCCTGGCGCCTGAGCGAACGCTTGATGCTGCGGCGGTTGAACGGCTCGGGCTCGACCTTGACGACTGTGCCAGAAATCGTGACCGAGTTTTGAACGCCGCCGGTTTTGCCGATTGTATCGTCGCTATCCACAGAGCTCGTCCTGGAGCATCCGACGAGGACGTCGATGCAGCGCTATATGCCGGATTCCTGAACGATGTCGATCGTGATCTTTCGACGCGGATCCGGGGTACACCACCGGAACGGCTAGGCGAGATGCACTTTGATTTTGCAGACGCACGGATGCCGGAGTTGCTCTTGCGCTACCGCGCACGGAATTGGCCGGATACCTTGAATGAGGCGGAGCGGGAGAGCTGGGCCAGACACCGTCAGCGACGCCTGGCCGGTGAGGCTGGCTATCTGTCCCTGAAGGACTATAGCAGGACAGTGAAAAGACTTAGGGCGGACTTGGCGTCGGAGGAGGGTGCTATCTCGATCTTGAACGCGCTTGACGAATGGGGCGAGCGAGCGAGCCAAACGTGATCCAGGCAGGCCTATGGCCTGCCTGGATCGGTATCCTTTTCCTTTTCTACTGGCCTGGATTCGTCGGTATCCGTGCCGCCGTCGCCTTTAGGCGGGGCTGCGCCTAAGACGACCTCGATGGTCGTTCCCGGACCCACCCTGCAAGCGATGATAGAGCAGGGACATGGTCAGGAGTGAACCGATAAATACCAGGAACTGTATGCCGCTGGGGCCTTCGTCATAGCCAATCATGACATGCAGGATCTCGCCCAGAAGGCTGGTCTGGGGAACGAGCCACGAGGTATCCCAAAGGCGGTCGATAAGCGGCGGAAGCCAGTTGATCGTGACCAGATTCATAGCGGCCTGCGACGCCATACCCGAGGCGATCAGCATGAGCATCCAGCCGGCGACTGAAAAGAGATGTCGGACCGGGACACGAATCATACCCATATAGATGATGGCACCGGTCGCAAGGGCCGCAACCATTCCCAGCGTGCCGCCGGCCATAAGACCCCAACCGTCCGTCTGCGCCGTCTGCGCTGCTCCAAACATAAAGAAGGCCGCTTCTGAACCTTCACGCATCACTGCGGACAAGGCAACGATGGCCAGCGCAGTGGCGGGCAGGGTACCTTCTTTGACCGAGTTGCCGACCTGTTTCATCCGGGCGCTCAATTCACGTCCATGACTGGTCATCCAGAACACCGTCCAGGCGATTAGCCCCGAGGCTAGCAGCAGAACAATGGCATTGAACATAAATTCGCCCGCGCCGTTGAATGCAGCCTCCATCTCTTCCATGAAGACCGCCACGAACAGCGCGCCGAGCAGCCCACCGATGACACCAAACCCGATCCATCGTCTAGAGCCTGCAAGTCCGCGCGTTGCGGCCAACAAGATTCCTAGGACCAATGTCATCTCCAGCATTTCTCTAAAGACAATGACTAGGGCAGCAATCATTTTGAGTTCCTCTCTTCACCTACGTATGGTATGTCGAACCTAAGCTTGAACCGGCGCCCTTGGGCATCTCGAAATCAAGCTGAGTATCCATGATTCGATATAGCGACCGTATCGCGCCATATGTTAATGATATCGATTCTCATTAACATGTCAAGCGCAATTTTGCATGAGGGAACGAGAGTAGTGCTATGCGGTGAGCGTCTGCGAGGCCTTTTCGATCATACGGTCGATCGAACGCCCCTCGCCATTGGCGCGGATTTCGGCGATGGTAAACCAGCGCAGATCATGGCTTTCATCGGACAGCTGAAGCGATTCATCAGGGTCTGCAACAAACAGAAAGCGCACATCGTAGTGCAGGTGAGCGGGTTCATTCTTGCGCGCTGGGATGGGGTGAATGTCGAGATCGAAGATCTCTTCCGAATAGACCTCGGCTGCGTGGAGTCCGGTCTCCTCGGCGACCTCGCGTCGTGCAGCTGCCAGTACAGAGGCATCGTCCTCGATATGTCCTCCCGGCTGCAGCCAACGATCAAGTTTACGGTGATGGACGAGCAGGGCGTAGCTACGGCGTCGGTCCACGATCCAGGCCGAGGCAGTAATATGGCCAGGGGGATGATCTCGATTGAAACAGTCGTTCGTGGCGCTGACAAACATCTTGAGTCGGCCATGGGTCGCTTCGTCGTCACTGTCTATGGGGACGTATTGTTTCAGAAGGGCTAGCAGTTGCTCTCTATCGGGCATGTCTGTCGGTGTCCTGTATATTTTTAACCAGGCAATAAAGCACGGAGATGATCAAACGGCATATTGAATCTTTGGATGTTTGAAATAACGATTCACTCTACGTCTCTTTTCATGCGCAAAGTATAGCTCGATCCCGATCAATTTACTCTATATTACATTGCCGTGTTAATAGTTAAAGCGACCATTTACAAGTCGAGAAAAAACGGTGCAGACCCGAGTCGGCGAATTCGAAATCTGAATGTAGGGCGCCTCAAAAAACTTGCTGAAGCCGCGCTCACTACAAGTGGCCCAGCGCGGCCTCAAGCAGGCCGTGAACGTCGATGAGCAGGCTGTCGCGGTCGTCGCCACGATTGATATAGCCGACGAATACCTTGGCCAGCCGTTCCTCGTCGGTGACGCCGATCCGGGTGGTTTCAGAGATCTGGCTCGGATCGAACTCGATCATGTCGTCGATCTCGTTGAGTAGCAGAGCGATGCAGGGATCTTTGCCGTTGGTGGTAATGAATAGCAACACCGATTTGATGCGATCGCGAATCTGGTTACGGGCTCGATTGAAGAGGCGCTGCAATTGGGCAAGCGTGGTTTGACGTTCCGCGTTCAGCTGTTTTAGCGCCGCCTCTGTCTGCCCACGGCCGTTCAGGTCGAGCAAATGATCGGCCAGCCCGTGGATACGCTTGTGCGGTTCGTCGAAGCGTTTCAGGATATCCATGAATTCTTCGTCATGGTTGTGATAGCTGTCGTACCACTGGCCGAAGGCGCATTGATGCGGGTCGCGCGCTTTGGCGAAGGCCTCGTTCGTCTGGATCGCCCGTTCGAGCGCGTTCAGCCAATCGACGTGGTCCTGTTCGCGTGCCGTGAGCGTCTGGACCAGTTCCTCTTTTTGTTCGCCCGAGGACATAATACCGACAAAGGTCGCGAAGTCGAAAACCCGAACCGGCACGCCGCGATGTTTGACGACGCCGAGCGCGCCCAGGCCCTCGAACGGATCCGGATGAATCGTGCAGTTATCTTGTTCGATCGATAGGATGTGCAAGAGATCGATCGCGAACAGACTATCGCCGACCCAGAACGTAAATGCATTGGTTGGGACCGATCGTGTATCTGATTTGACTGCCGTTGCCTGGTTCATCGTGCTGAATGCTCCCGCGAAGTGTAGGGTATCGCATTCTTTAGCGGCGTTATCGGTGCAAGGTATTAGCGCTGACGCAACGGATGTTTCAGAAGGCGGAAGCGTCTCTCCGCCGAACATGGGACCGAATCAAAAAAGCCCGAAAAGTCCTTTCTTGTTAGCGGCCGCTGCCTTTATCTTGTCCGCGATTTCCGCATATCCCGCGCGCATGGCCAGGGCCTCGAATTCATGTCTCGGGACCCGTTTGAGTAATTGAGAGAACACGGCATTATGACGGCTCAAGGCTTAAATTACAGTTTGTTTATCAATGGCTTGTCATGATTTCATTGTATCAAAACATGTTGGTTTTCAAGCCTTAGAATATCCCCCCGGCCTCAAGCTCAGCGTCTGAGGCGCATGATCTGGTCGGAAATCCTATCCAGCGGCAGTACCTTGTCCGCCGCGCCGCGCTTGACCGCCTGCCCAGGCATACCCCATACCACACTGGTTTGCTCATCCTGAGCAATCGTGGACGCACCACTTTCCCGTAACTCAAGCAGACCATTGGCACCGTCGTCGCCCATGCCGGTCAAGATCACCCCAATCGCATTGTGGCCTGCGTTCTGGGCCACCGAGCGAAACAAGACATCCACAGAAGGCTTGTGGCGGTTGACCGGTGGACCGTCACTGAGGCGACAGACGTAACGGGCACCATCGCGAACCAACATCAAATGCCGGTCCCCCGGAGCGACGTAGGCGCAACCGTTTTGGATGACCTGGCCATCGCTGGCTTCACTGATGTGCATGGCACATAGCTGATCTAGGCGTTCGGCGAACGACTTACTGAACACGGGGGGAATGTGTTGGGTGATTACCGTTCCCGGCGTATCGGCCGGCAACCGCACCAATACGTCCCTGATCGCCTCGGTACCCCCGGTAGAGGCGCCAATCGCCAGGATTTGGTCGGTCGTTTTCAGGACCTTTGCCGTGGACGCCTGCAGTACCGCGTCGGTGGTAAGGCGCTCGTCCACTACCGCGTGACCCTGACCTTCCACCGCGGAGGTCATTGGCCCCCGATACTCCCGAATCCTGGCCTTGGCGGCCATCATGACCTTTTCTACCAACTCCTCGCCGTAGTGTTCAAGGGTATTGGCGACGTCGATCTTGGGCTTGCTGACGAAATCCACGGCGCCGACCTCGAGCGCCTCCAAGGTCACTAGAGCACCACGCTCCGTCAATGACGACACCATGATGACCGGCATAGGGTGCAGGCGCATCAGGTTTTTCAGAAATGTGATGCCGTCCATTCTAGGCATCTCGACATCTAGCGTCAGCACATCCGGCTTTAAATGTTTGATCTTGTCCCGGGCGATGTAGGGGTCAGGAGCGCTCCCCACGACCTCGATGCGGTGATCCGCTTCGAGGAGTTTGGTCAATATCTTCCGCACCAGGGCAGAATCGTCGACGATCAGAACTTTGATACGCTTTGCGGCGGAATGTGTTGACGCCGAGATTATCGTGCTCATCTATTACTCCCCTCGCCGGTCCTCTGCCAAGCTCATGTCCTTGTTAAAAAAATTCCAGACTGCCACTGGTGTCCTTCTTGGTCGATATCTCATTCGAATATCCCTTTTCGATCTCTTCGAGTTTTCCAACGTAATGGTCGCTGAGTCGTTTCACAAAGGCCTTTCCACCGATCGGAAAAAAATTGACCTTGCGCGGGCAGGTTCCACCGAGATCCTTGGCCAACAGATTGAAGCCCTCGGAACGGATATAGGATTCCGCAAATTTGATATTCCGATCGGAGACATCGAGGGCCAGTTTCAGGACGCGCCCGCCACCGAATAGCTTGACGCGCAAATGCTCCCTACGCCCCCCTGCCTTCAGTATCTCGTTGATGAGATTTTCCATGGCGAAATTCCCAAAGCGGTTCGACAAAGTCGCATTGGATACGTCCCAGCTCTCCGAGTTGTGTTCGCCCGCCATCGGCAACATAAAATGGTTCATACCGCCTACACGATTTTCGAGATCGAATATACATGCCGAGATGCAGGACCCGAGCACTGTAGTGATCATCTCGGACACCGTGGTCACATAGAAATCACCCGGTTGCAACCGAACGGCCGGGACATCGTTTTCCTTGTCCCAGGAGCGACCGAGATGAGAGAACAGGTGTCCGCTCTTTGCCGAATCGCCCGTCTCAAGCTGCAGTGAAATTGCCATCAATATACCTTTCGATAAATGCTTTGCCCAATGAGTTCAAATCGATCCGTCACCCTAAAAAGACTCTCCGAATGTCCCACGAAGAGGTAACCGCCATCCGTCATGAGCTGGGCATAGCGATCAAACAGCCGTCGCTGGGTATCCTTGTCAAAATAGATCACGACGTTACGGCAAAATATGACGTCGAAAGGACCCTTCATCGGCCAATCGCCCATCAAATTGAGCTGATTGAAGCGGATCAGCTCACCGAGCTCGGGTTTTACACGAACCAGTTCCTCATTACCGCTGCCGCCTTTCTCAAACCAACGTTGCCGCTGAGCCGGCGTCAAGGATTCGATATCCTTGTACTCATAAACACCGGCTCGCGCCTTGTCCAGCACTCGTGTGTCCAGGTCGGTCGCGAGAACCAAGATATCCCACGCCTGCGACGCAGGCAGGTTCTCAAGCAAGGTCATCGACAAGGAGTATGGTTCATTACCGGTTGAACAACCCGCGGACCACAGCCGAATACGTCGATCCTTTTCATGTCGTTTCAAGAGCTCGGGAATCACTGTTTCCGACATGAAGTCGAAGTGATGCCGCTCCCGAAAGAACGACGTCAGATTGGTCGTAATGGCGTTTAGAAACTCCTCAAACTCTGGTTCCGTATTACGTTCGACAAGGTCGCAGTACTCTTTGAAATCCGTCATCGACAGCGCTCGAAGACGCCGTGACAACCGGCTGTACACGAGATCTCGCTTGGTATCGTCGAGCACGATTCCGGCCTGTTCACGTACAATCCGGCAGAATCTCGCGAAGACCTGATCACTGAGTTCCAGCCTCCGCCGTTCTTCAAGCGCGTTGTCACTTGCCAGATTCGACATATCCCAAGTCCTTATGAACAGCGTGGCGACCGGTGATTTTCATCCATCGGCCAAATCGTTAAAAAAGATCAATACATCTTCCGGCTTTTCAATCCGTGATGGCGGTGGCGATTCATGAAAGAATCGCACGGTCTCATCAAGCCTGTGCTCAAGCTCCGAAGACAAATCCGTCCCATCGGACAGACTCTGCCGCATCAACTCAAGGCAACTGTTGATTCGTTGTATCCGTTGCACGAGAAGGTCATAAAACTGGACCTCCGAAATGATTCTTGCACGAACATGGATATGATCCCGTTCGTTGCCGGGGTCACCTTGATCATCCTTGAAAACAGGATCGTCCAAAAGCGCTTCGATGTCGTTCGTCAGCCGGTCCATCGATTCATCGGCGTCCACCTGACTCTGCGCCATCAACTCGACGACGACCTCCAGTCCGGACGCGACCTCAGCGTCGCGACGATGATTACGACCTTCCTTTTTCCTGAAACTACGACAGGTCACGAACCGTTCGCATGTGAAAACCGCATCGATGTCACGCCAAGTTGAGAAACGATCTGCGACACCGGTTCGGACGGTTCCACCCATTCACAAACCAGCCCCATGCCTTCAGCACTGCGCTGGAAGGCCATCAACATTTGGACACCGGCCGTATCGATATGCTCTATAGCTGATAGCTGCACACGAATCGGAGACTCACCCGTGAGCCAGGCCTGAACCTGCTCTCCGAGCTCCATCACTTCACGAATTGTCAGAGAGGACGGCAATGAACTCATTTTTGACGGAGGGTCGCCTGCCACCGTCCCCGGTACCTTCCCCGGGCCGTGCAACTGGTCGAGCAGGGACTCGAACTCGTCATCATTGATTTCATTACCGTCAGTCATCGGATCCTCTCGTCTGAAGAGCTTTCACCAGATCATCACTCAAAACTGCTCCCAAACCTCTTCATTTGGCGCGGCGCCACCACCTGCGGTCGCCCGCTTGGGTGTTGCCGATGACGACTGCGCATCGTTCGAAGCCGCATTTTCCTCCTGAGCACTACCGGTCCAGGGACGGCTCCCGGAACGACGCTCCTCATGGACAGGCTCGACAGACATGTAACCCGACACGCCAGGGCCGTTGGTCTTGAAGAAGCCCATCGACGCATCCAACTGCCCGGCCTCCTGACGCAGTGTCTGGCTGGCTGCCGCAGCCTCTTCGACCAAGGCCGCGTTACGCTGCGTCATTTCGTCGATTTGGCATACTGCCTTGTTGATCTGGTCGATGCCCTCGGTCTGCTCGGAACTGGCGGCGGCTATCTCGGACACGATATCGGTGACCTTCTTGACCGAGCGCACGATCTCAGACAAAGATTCGCCGGATTCGCCGACCAGACGGGCGCCTTCGTCGACCTTGTGGACACTATCCTCGATCAGGTCCTTGATCTCATGTGCGGCGGTTGCGCTACGTCCGGCCAGATTGCGAACTTCCTGCGCCACCACCGCGAAGCCTCGACCTTGCTCGCCGGCTCGCGCCGCCTCGACAGAGGCATTCAAGGCCAGCAGATTGGTCTGGAAGGCGATCTCGTCGATGACGCTGATGATGTCCGCTATCTTGCGGCTCGCCGAGCTGATCTCCTCCACTGCCGACACCGCTTGGGTCACTACCTGACCACCGCCCTCGGCGGCGTCCCTGGCGGCGTTCGCCAACTGACTGGCCTGCCGGGCATTGTCCGCATTCTGCTTGACCGTAGAGGTCATCTCTTCCATGGCGGCCGCGGTCTCCTCGAGGTTGGAGGCCTGCTGTTCCGTCCGGCTGGACAGGCTGGCATTACCCTCGGAGATCTCGACGGCGCCGCGATTGACCTCGACCGCCGCCCCACGGATTTTGCTGACGATCTCCTGAAGCTTCTGCGAAGTCGCGTTACAGCTCACTTTCAGGTCACCGAAGATACCCTGATAGTCCTTTTCGATGGACTGGGTCAGGTTACCCTCGGCCAAACCGCGCACGACCATGACCGTCTCGTTCAATCCAGTCTCTGCGATCTCGGACAGCTGATTCAGCATGTCGCCCGATTGCTTGTAGAAACCCTGCATAGAACTGGTATCGATGCGACTTCTAAAATCTCCACGAGCGGTCGCCTCGACGGTACGCTTGATCTCGTCCTCGACCCTTCGTTCCTGCGTCTGATCGGCCCACTCGGTCGCGACCCCGACCATATTGCCTTGCGCGTCCAGGACAGGTGTAAAGATCGCTTTGATGGTCAACGGGCCCACCGTCAATTCGGAAATGTGGGGCTTTAGACTACCCAGGATACGACGTTGGTGCGAGGGATCCTTGTGGAACTGATCCATGTTGCGGCCAACCATACCCTGGGCACTGAACCCCTGGAGGCCGTATTCACGAAAATCGGTTTCGAAAGAGGTAAACAAAGCCAGCGCGGAATTGTTGACATAGGTAATATTGAAATCGCCGTCGGTCAGAATTACGGCCGAGTTCACGCAATCCAAGGCCTCACGAATCCGTTTGGCATCGATCGCATGCTCCTGTCCTTCCACAACCTCCGCGCCAAGCTTGATCTGCATCGATTTCAAACCCATGAGCAAACGGCTGATCTCGTCCCTTCCAGAGACCGTGATCCAATCAAAATACTTGCCATCGATGATCGCCTTGACGCGATCTTCCGTAGCATGCAAACGCCTTGTGATATTCCGGATCACGCCGAACGCGAACAAAGCGGCGATCAGGATACCGATACCCAGTGTCATCACGGAAATCTCACGCATGTGCAAAAGATATTGATGAGAGAGCCTGGCCTCAGTTTGGGATGCCTCTTCCTGGACGCTGTTCAGCATCTCTTTCGAGGCCTTGATGCTCGGCTCATGCACAGCGTGAAATGACGCCGCAAGGGTATGCAATTGAGGCAGCTTTTGGGTCATGATCATGCCCTCCGCCGGCGTCGCAAATCGATTCAGGAAGTCATCGATAGACGCAAAGTAATTGCCGACCTCTTTACGTTCGGCATCGCTCAGATCGGCAGCTCGCACCTGGGTCATCTTTTCCTGAATGGCTATTACATGGCCCCTCACTTCTTTCGCCAATGTAGGCAAGTCGGCCTTGGCGTTAGTGGTCGACTGCAATACCGCCGAAAAGATATAGCCGCTCTGCTCGGAGATCTCTTCGATCATGCGCGTGACCTTGCGATCGTTGCCGGCCATGGCCAATCCGTCTTCGGCACTACTCAAGGCCATATTGTCGATCACCGAGGTGCCGATCGCGAGCAGGGCAAGCAGAGACACACTCAGTGTCACTCGTTGCCAGATCTGCAAACGGGAAATGATGTCGAAACGCTCTTTCCAGGACCTGGAGGGACGCCGTGCTTGACCCGCATTGATATCCCGAAGCAGGGACTCCGCCTCGGAGACTCCCTCGGGCCGGGGACGACACAAGACATAGATATGTCCGATGGGACGTCCGTGACGGGTCATGACCGTGGCGTTGACCTCGGCCCAAAAGAAGTCGCCGCCCTTACCCCTGAGTTTCATCATCCCAGACCACGGCTCGGAACGACCCAGCGATTCGTGACAGGCCTGTTGCACGATATCAGACATCTCCGAATGCATGACGTCCGACAAAGACTTGCCGACGACGTCCTTTGCCCGGTAACCCGAATGCTTCAGAAAGGCATCGTTTGCCGAAGAGATGACGCCGGACAACGAGGTCTTGACCAGAAACACCTGGTTCTCGGTCATCTTATTTTCGCTTTTATTCATGTGTTCGTTCATCGAGGGTTCTCCGTCTAAACTTCGCCTACCGGGTTCTTTATAAATTACTTTTGTTGTTCGAAAATATGGGCCACGTCGGGATCCGGCCCGAATATGCCTAGGCTGCGGTCCGATCCAGGATTACATCGGCCACCAAGCGATCCAGGTCCAGGATGACGACCATCCGTTCACCATTGTTGACCAAGCCCTTGAGATACACGGAATTGACATCGCCGACATCCGGCGCAGGTTGAATATCGGCCACATTCATGTCACTGACATCGCACACGGCGTCGGCCACTATACCGACC
>CAZASZ010000021.1:0-20183 GCA_964487925.1 uncultured Gammaproteobacteria bacterium | reverse complement strand
CCCTGAGGATATCGATACCGTAGTACTCGTTCGCCAATTGGAAGATCAGGAACTGACGGATCGCGGAACCGGCCTCGACCCCATCGTTTTTTTTCACATCAAGGTTCTGCGACATCTTTCACCCATACCGTTCGAAATATTAATGATCTGTTCAAGCCGCCTCTATATGAGACTTTCGGCCGTTGCCCGCTGCCCTTAAATGCTGCAACAAGCCCGGAACGTCCAAAATCAGTGCAATGCGACCGTCGCCCAGAATAGTGGCGCCGGAAAGTCCGAGAATGGGCTGATAATTTCGCTCCAGACTCTTAATTACGACCTGTTGTTGGTTCAACAGCTCGTCGACGAGGATACCGATACGTTGCCCCTCGACCTCGACGATCACGAGCAAACCCTGAGAACTTTGGGTGGTCGTTCGGGGAACCGAGAAATGCTCGTGCAGGCGGACGATGGGAATGTACTCCTTACGAAAACAATAGAGTTCCTTGTCAGCATGAATCGTGTTGATTTCATCTGCACCTAGGCGCAGCGATTCGACGATCGAGGCCAAAGCGACAACGAATATCTCGTTTTCAACCCTGACCAGTTGCCCGTCCATGATGGCCAGCGTCAACGGCAAACGAATGGTAAGCGTGCAGCCCTGCCCCTCAACCGAGCGCATGTGCACGGTCCCGCCCAGATCGACAATGTTCTTGCGTACGACGTCCATGCCGACGCCGCGTCCCGAGACGTCACTGACCTGCTCTGCGGTCGAAAATCCGGGGGCGAAAATTAGATTGTCTATTTCATCGTCGCTGAGTTCCTGAGACTCCGGTACCAGACCGCGCTCGCGCGCCTTGGCGAGAATCTTCTTCCTCGGCAGACCGCCGCCGTCATCGACGACTTCGATGACCATCTGGCCACCAGAGTGATAGGCGTTCAGCGTCACGTTACCGGTTTCCGGCTTACCGCCAGCGAGGCGACGATCCGGCATTTCGATCCCATGATCGAGGCAGTTGCGGATGGCATGCACCAACGGATCATTGATCTTTTCGAGGACCGTCTTGTCGAGTTCGGTGTGTTCACCGATCAATTGCAGCTCGACCTTCTTACCGAGTTTGTCGCAAAGGTCATGCACCATCCTCGGAAATCGACTAAAACAAAACTTGATGGGCAACATGCGGATACGCATGACGCTCTCCTGCAATTCGCGGGTGTTGCGTGCCAACTGATCGAGACCGTCACGCAGCTTATCGATTTGGGAGACATCGAAGTCGGCCCCGAAGTGGCGTAGCATCGATTCGGTGATCACCAGTTCACCAACGAGATTGATCAGGTCGTCGACCTTGTCCGTACCGACGCGGATCGATGTCGCCTCCTTCGGCTTTACTGATTTGCTCGCCGTGGGAGACGGTGCGGCCTTTTTCGGTGGTTCCGGAGACGGGGACACGACAGGTGTTGCCTGCGAGGCTTGTTCGGGTGCGTTGTCCAACAACTCAAACGTCGGCTTCGCAGTCTCGACGGTTTTGAGCCCTTCATCGGGAATTTTGACGTCTCCGTCGGGCACTTGGGTACCTGCTCCGGATGGGACAAGCGGTTCGATGTCGATCTCGCAGTCATCCTCGATCCAGTCGAAGACGTTCTCCACCGATGTACGTTCAATATCTCCGGTAAGTTCGATCGTCCACGACAAATAGCAAAATTCAGGGTTGATGGAATCGATCCCTGGGAGACCATCCTCATGACAAATCACTTGGGCACTACCGAGGGACGCCAGTTCGCGAATCAATCGGGCCGGATCGTTACCCAGGCGCATCACGTCCTTTCCAGGACAAAAGCGCACGCGCCAGCCCTTGACAGCGTTTGCGTTGGTCATCGTGTCATCGTGTATCGCCGAGGGCGTTCCGGTGACCGTATCCGTCGACTCTACGATACCTGCCGGTTCGCTACCGGTGTCGGAAAGCACGTTTTCCAGACTTTGTCGAAACTCGTTGACCTTGGGCAGATCTATCTGGTCGTCGGACTGGGTGGCCAACATCATTTCGCGCAGACAATCGACCGCACCCAACAAGACATTCACGATCTCGCCCGACAAGGCACGCTGTTCGTTTCGTATCTCGTCGAGCAAGGTCTCCATCACGTGCGTGAATTCGGCGACGTGCGTAAAACCGAACATACCGGCGCCACCCTTGATGGAATGGGCGCCACGGAATATGCCATTGACCTCATCCATATTCGGGGCATCACAATCGATCTCGAGCAGACTCGCTTCCATGCCGTCGATGGCCTCGAAGCTTTCCTCGAAAAAGGTTTCGTGAAATTCCGAAAGATCCGTTGTCATATCTTCAGGCCCAGTAGTAAAGTTCGGCGAATAGTGAGATCACAGCGTCGTCCGTCCACCAACGCTTCATGAAAGCACTCGTGTGATGGCGAACAGGAGCTGCTCGGGATTGAAGGGTTTGACGATCCAGCCGGTCGCGCCTGCCGCTCTGCCCTCTTGCTTGCGTTCGGCGCTCGACTCAGTGGTCAAAACCAGCATCGGGGTCAATCGATAGCTATCCAGGCCCCTGAGTTCGCGAACGAGCGTGATACCATCCATCCGAGGCATATTGACGTCCGTCAGCACAAGGTCGACAGCATCCTGTCTAGCCATGTCCAGCGCCTCTACACCGTCTTCCGCACTGATCACCTCGTGACCGGCGGACTGCAACGTCATCGCCACCATTTTGCGCATCGTCGCAGAATCATCCACCGCGAGAATCTTAGCCATCTGGCCTCCCATCTACAAAAATACCGATATCTAGCAAGGTGCCTGTGGTTATGTGAACACCATCACGGAAACCTCCTCCCAAAGCGGCATTTCACGCCATTACTTTAGTCAGGTCACGGCACGACACGACCATGCCCCGGTAAAACGATCAGAAATAACAATATCCATTAAAAAAAAATATGGAAAATACCTTGCAAATAGAGGTGGACCCGAGTAGTCGGACATGAAGGAGGAAAGTTTAAGAAAGAAAGCCGCTACCCAGGAGAGCAGCGGCTTTCTATTAGGGCCGTAAAAGGTGCGGGTGGGCAAAAAAGCGGAACAAAATTCCCTTACACTATATCCCCGATCGCAAGGATCGCCCCTTTTCGTGCACCATGGATGTTGCTAGAGATCGTATCCGCGTTCCTCGTGCGACGCGATATCCAGGCCTTCCGTTTCCATCTCGGCAGAGACACGAAGCCCGACCATGGCGTCAACGACCTTGAGCACCGCAAAAGTGACAAGCGCGGTGTAGGCCGTGACCGTGATGACCGCGAGTAGCTGCACACCAAGTTGATGGGCGATGCTCGCTATGCCGTCGGCGAGTCCTTGGCCGCTGAACAGGCCGAGTTCGGTGCTGGCGAAGACGCCGACCAAGATAGTACCGAGCATGCCGCCGATTCCGTGAACGGGGAAGACGTCGAGCGAGTCGTCGATCTTGAGGCGCTGTTTAACGATCTGCACGGCATTGAAGCAGATTGCGCCAGCCAGAAACCCGATCAGTACCGCTGCTGCCGGGCCGACGAAGCCCGAGGCTGGCGTGATGGTGCCCAATCCAGCGACCATACCCGTGATGGTACCCAGAGCGGTTGGTTTGCCGAATCGGATCCACTCAAAGCCTAACCAGGTGATGGCCCCGGTTGCGGCTGCAAGATGGGTCACGAGCATAGCCATGCTGGCGTTGCCGTCGGAGGCCAGGGCGCTGCCGCCGTTGAAGCCAAACCAACCCACCCATAGCATGCCCGCGCCTGTCACGGCCATGGTCAGGTTATGAGGGGGCATAGGGGTTGTCAGAAAGCCCTTGCGGGGCCCGATCACCAAGGCCGCGACTAAGGCCGCGACACCGGCAGTGATATGGACGACGATACCGCCCGCAAAGTCCAGTACGCCCAGTTGCTGAAGCCAGCCACCACCCCAGACCCAGTGCGTGACGGGGACGTAGACGGCGATCAGCCAAAGGGCGCTGAACAACAGCACCGCCGCGAAACGCATGCGTTCGGCAAAGGCGCCGATGATGAGCGCGGGCGTGATAACGGCGAAGGTCATTTGAAACAGGATGAACAGTGTTTCAGGGATGCTGCCAGATAACGTGTCTTCCCCGACGCCGGCGAGCAGGGCTCGCGACCAACCGCCTAAAAAGCTGTTGCCTTCCGTAAAGGCCAAGCTGTAACCGCCGGCAAACCAGATGAGCGACGCGATCCCGCCGATGGCGAAACACTGCATATGGACGGAAAGGACGTTACGCGTCCGCACCAGCCCACCATAGAACAACGCCAGACCCGGTAGTGTCATGAAAAGAACCAAGGCCGTTGATGCCATGATCCAGGCCGTATCGGCGCCGTTCAGTCCGGCATCGCCGGCGCTGGCGATGCCGGGAGTAATTAGTAGTGCCAGAGCGACAAAAAGTAGACGCTCAAAGCGCATCTTCGTTTACCTCGCCGGTACGGATTCGGACTACGGTTTCAAGGTCGCTGACAAAAATCTTGCCGTCGCCAATCTTTCCGGTCGTAGCTGACGCCTTGATGGACTCGATAACCTGGTCGACGACTTCCGATTTAACCGCGACCTCAATCTTGACCTTGGGCAAAAAGTCGACGATATACTCCGCGCCACGATAGAGTTCGGTATGCCCCTTCTGGCGTCCGAAGCCTTTTACCTCGGTCACGGTCAGGCCGGTCAGACCAAGATCATGTAGCGCCTCTTTGACATCGTCGAGTTTGTAGGGTTTGATGACAGCGGTGACTAGTTTCACGTTCGATTCCTCCGTTGCTATTTTTATGTACTCCCCAAACCGTTGCGGATAATTGGGGACGACGACTCAAGCGCCAATAGCATAACGCAGATACGGGTTTTTGTCGTATTTCTGACATACCGTTTCCGACCTGCATGCGGGTGGAACAAATCAAGTTGATTGAAGGCCTTCCCTCAGTCTATTAAGGATTGCCCTGGCATGTTTCAGCTGATCAAGATCCTGTGGCAGCTGGCCGTGATGACGCCATGTGGTTAGCAACTGCAGGAGTTGATGGCGTTGACTGACAGTGAAGTGACAATGAGCGATGAGGCGCTCGTAGTCAGGGGGCGGGGTGCTGACGGTTGTCCATTCCCTGGCCAGGTCTTGCAGTCGTTCGCAGATGACGAGTATCTCTGGAAGCCGTTCCTGGACGAGTTCGGTGGCGAGCGCCGGGGTGATCTCGGTGTAGGGGCTCATAGGATTATCAGTAATCACCTTGTAGCACTGTACTAACTCCATGGTGGAGAAACGACTGGCTGCGGTATAAAAACCCGCTGCCTCCATTTCGAAACAGCCGGTTAGTGGGTAGCCCATCTGGACTTGGTCGACCGTGACAATCTCATCGGTCGTAGCTGAGGATGAGAAGGGCATTGGCGGATACCAGCACTGCCGGCTGGCCGCGTCCCTGATCTTATGGGCCAAGATGCCGGCGCCGACTCGATGGACGCCATGGCCCGCGGTCCCGACATTGAGCCAGGCGCGATCGGGTGCTCTGATATGTCCCGCATGCAGCCATGCGGTCGCGGCCGCGGCGTTGAGTTTGCCCATGCCTGATATGACCATGCGGGTGTCTTCGCCAAGATAGATGGGGAAGGGGCCCTTTTCACTAAGGCGGCGTAGTCGCAAGGCATCGATCAGTGGCCTGGCCTCGCAATTTAGGGCGATTACAAGGTTGAGCACGACATTCCCTTTCCGGACAATTCAGGTTCGGCAGCCTGGGTGGCGAAATGTATCGCGATTCGTCCCTCCAGTCTGTTGGCTTCCTCATCACGCCCGCGGCGGCGAGTCCCATCGATATAGACCTTGGCTTTATGTCGGAGCATGTCCTCAGTGGCCAGATGGTCTTCGGTCGACAGATGGTTGGAGCCAAGTATCTTCAGCAGAGCCTCTATACGAAAGCGATCCATGGCCGGATGGCGTCGGGATAGTTGGTCGTCGTGGCCACCGTATTTGGTGATGAGCGGGCGGTCGATGTATTCCACCGGATAACGGCTGCAGATGCGCAGCCAGAGATCGTAGTCCTCGCATGCGGGCAGTGAGCAATCGAACAGGCCGACAGCATCGAAGACCTCCCGGTGGATCATGACGCAGGATGGTGAAATGACGCACAGCGGCAGGCAACGGGCGTAGATCCAGCCGCCATGCTTTCGATGTTTCCGCATCTGATTGACGCGCTGGCCATCGCGGACCCAGATCTCGTCACCGTGGACGATACGGGTCTCCGGGTGGGCGTCGATACGGGCCTGTTGCAGGGCGAGTTTGTCCGGGAACCAGGCATCATCGCTGTCGAGAAAGGCCAGCCAGTCCCCTTGGGCCTGGCGGATACCGAAGTTGCGTGCGGCGCTGACGCCCAAATGGTCCTGGCGCAAATAACGTACATCCGGGAAGCGCGATTGAATCGCGACGTCAGTGTCATCATTTGAACCGTCATCTACCACGATAATCTCGTCGGGCGGCTCGGTCTGCGCCAGCACGCTGTCAATCGCACGTGATACAAGGACACTGCGGTTGTGGGTCGGGATAATGACCGAGATCGTGGTCACGACCGCGGAGTGATTTCGGCGAAGCCATGAATGACCGGAAAGCGATCGGTCATTCGGGCCGGGCGTCGGGAGTCGGGCTGGGCGATGGTCATGAGGTGTCGGATTCCCGCTTGGCGAGCGCTCTCCAGCACGTCGAGATTGTCATCGATCAACAATGTCCTTTCGGGAACGAAGGGTTCGTGTTCCTGTAGTCGCCCCCAAAAGGCTGGATCCTCTTTGGCGAGTCTCAGGTCATGAGCGCAACAGACGTGGTGCAGGTGGTCATCAAGGCTGGTTTCACGAATCTTCAGAGCCAGGCTGTCGGTATGGGCATTCGTGACCAACACCGCGCGTTTACCACAGGCGCGCAGCGCAGCAAGGAACTCGACTGCCTCGGGTCGAAATGCGATCAGATGACGGACTTCCTCCTTGAGTTTGACGACATCCATGTCGAGCGTTCGGCACCAATAGTCTAGGCAATACCATTCAAGCGTGCCTGAGATGGAGTTGTAGTGATCCTGCAGACGAGACTTGGCATGCTCGATCGGCATGCCATGCCGTTCGGCGTAGCGGCTGGGTAGGTGTTCACGCCAAAAGTGGTCGTCGAAGTGAAGGTCGAGGAGGGTGCCGTCCATGTCGAGCAGAACGGTGTCGATGTCAATCCAGGCGAGCATAGTGCACAGCTTATCGGTTAGAATGACCTTCTGTCACCTGGATATGATATATCCGGTTTCGGTTTTGACCAGATGCGGCGGATGTCTTAACCTGCTGCTTTTCTCGGGAGACTCGACATCGAGATGCGCAAGAAACCAGAAATCACGGCTACCGAGACCCTTGCCCGGACGAGATTATTTCATGTCGAGCAACTAGACCTGTGCTTTTCCAATGGTGTGACGACGCGTTACGAGCGCCTTGGCCGTACCGGAGGAAATGGAGCGGTGCTGATCGTCCCGGTGCGTTCGGGTGACGAGGTTCTAATGATTCGTGAGTACGCCGCAGGCGTTGATCGCTATGAATTGGCCTTGCCGAAGGGACGTATCGAACCCAACGAGTCGCCATTGGATGCGGCCAATCGTGAGCTTCAGGAAGAGACAGGCTATGGTGCGCGCAAGCTGCGGCATCTCGCTGGCTTGACCGTCGCGCCGGGTTATATGGGGCATATGACGCAGGTCATTCTTGCCGAGGACCTCTATGAGAGTCGTCTCTCGGGAGATGAGCCCGAGGAGATCGAGGTCGTACCTTGGCGGCTCAGCGACCTGTCGGGTCTGCTTGCCTGCGAAGACTGTACGGAGGCTCGTAGCATTGCGGCCCTGTTTATGGCGCGCGAGATCCTGAATGGCCACTCGCCAGCCTGATTTTCAGTTTGGTTCATTTTGAAGAAGCAATCATTACTGTTTATTATAGTGGGGGAGGCCCATGTCAGCACAACGAATGCAAGCGGATGAACTCAAGGCCATGCTCGAACCTGTCCTCGAGATCGCCCGTGCCGCGAGCGAGAAGATCATCGCGATCTATAACCGGGACTTCACGATCGAACAGAAGGCCGATCACTCGCCGCTGACCGAGGCCGATATGGCGGCGCATGAAGTCATTGAGCGTGAGTTGCTTGCGCGCTATCCCGATATCCCGGTTCTGTCGGAAGAATCCTCTACCATTCCGTTTAAGGAGCGGCAACAGTGGGATCGCTACTGGTTGGTTGACCCCCTGGACGGGACCCGGGAGTTCGTCAAGCGGAATGGCGAGTTTACGGTCAATATCGCCTTGATCGAGGCCCATGAGCCGATCATCGGCGTCATCGTCGTACCCGTAACGGGAGTCAGCTATTATGCCGCGCGTGGCAACGGAGCGTGGAAGGTAACGGACGGAGATGTTTCGATGATTCGCGTTCGCCAGCGCGACCCTGATTTTACGATCGTCGCCGGCAGTCGTTCCCATGCCAGCGACTCTCTGGTGGCCTTCCTAGATCGGATCGGTGACCACGAGCTTGTTAGCATGGGGAGCTCGCTGAAGTCCTGTCTGGTCGCTGAGGGTAAGACGGATATCTATCCGAGGCTTGGGCCGACTTCGGAATGGGATACGGCTGCGGCGCATTGTATCGTCGATGAGGCCGGTGGCAGCTTGACCGATACCCACATGCAGCCCTTGCGCTATAACACCAAGGAATCACTTTTGAACCCCTCGTTTTTCGTATCAGGGGAGGCCGGATATGACTGGTCTCAATATCTGAAGTAAGGGTACACCACGGCGATGGCCTTCCAATCCATCAATCCGGTCACAGGCGAATGCCTGGGAACCTACGACGAGTGGACCGATGGACAGATCGACCAGGCCTTGGCGCTCGCGCATCGGGCGTCAAACGAATGGGCCGAGACCCCGGTCGTCGATCGCTGTGAGGCCGTCCGAGCCGTAGGCCGCGTTCTGAAAGAGCGACGCAATGCCCTGGCGAAGCTCATCACGCTCGAGATGGGTAAGCTGATCGGCGAGGCCCGTGCAGAGGTCGACAAGTGTGCGGCCAGTTGCGACTACTATGCCGATCATGGTCCGGCGTTTCTCTCCGATGACGTCATGGACTCCGATGCCGGGCGCAGCTTCCTGGCATACGAGCCCCTCGGTCCGGTGTTGGCAGTCATGCCGTGGAATTTTCCATTTTGGCAGGTCCTGCGTTTTGCCGCCCCGGCGCTCGTGGGTGGTAATGTCGCGCTCTTGAAACATGCTGCCAACGTCCCGCAATGCGCCCTGGCCTTGCAGGATATCTTCATCGAGACAGGTCTGCCGGAAGGCGTCTTCACGACGCTGATGATCGGTTCCGCAAGAGTGCGCAGCGTGATTGAGGACCCGCGTGTCCGGGCGGTGACCCTGACCGGTAGCGAAGCAGCCGGACGCGCCGTGGCCTCGATTGCCGGAACCCAGCTCAAGAAGACCGTGCTCGAGCTCGGTGGGTCCGATCCCTTCGTGGTGCTTGAGGACGCCGAGCTGGCGCTGGCGACAGAAGTGGCGCTTACGTCGCGATTGATCAATGCCGGACAGAGTTGTATCGCGGCGAAGCGCTTCATTGTCGTCGATTCCGTGGCTGACGCTTTTATAGAAGGTTTGTTGTCAGCGGTAGGTCGCTATCACCACGGCGATCCGCTCGATGAGCAGACCACACTGGCGCCGTTGGCCCGTAAGGATCTGCTGGATGATCTGCACGACCAGGTTCTTAAGAGCATCGAGCAGGGCGCGCGTCCGGTACTCGGCTGTACGCCGGTGAAGGGAGTGGGAGCCAATTACCCGGTATCAATCCTGGACGGTGTCCGGCCGAACATGACAGCGGGTCGCGAGGAACTCTTCGGTCCCGTGTTCTCGATCCTGAGAGTACGAGACGAAGCCGCGGCCATCCGGATCGCCAATGACACCACCTTCGGTCTCGGGGCCAGCGTCTGGACCGGTGATACAGACCGGGGTGAGCGGATCGCGCGCCAGATTCAGGCCGGTGCGGTCTTTGTCAACGGTCTGGTCAAGAGCGATCCGAGGCTGCCTTTCGGCGGCGTCAAGGACTCGGGGTATGGACGGGAGCTTTCATATCTAGGTCTGTACGAATTCCTGAATATCAAGACTGTTTGGATCCGTTGAGCCTGGGTAAACCGAGACCTATCTCAAACCTGGTTCCCACGTGGTAATTTTGCGATAGGATATCAAAGAATGGATATGGCCATTTTCGAGTTGCTGGCCGTATTGGTCGGCGCGGTGACCGGGGTTTGTGCCGGGCTGCTCGGGGTCGGCGGTGGGCTGCTCTATGTGCCCGCGTTGCTCTTTTTGTTGCCCCGGCAGGGGGTCGCCGATGCCATCCTGATGCATGTCGCCGTGGCCAGCTCCCTGGCCGCCATCGTCGTCACGTCTCTAAGTTCGCTGATCGGTCACGCCCGCTTACGCGGGATTCTTTGGAGCTATGTCCGTTGGCTGGCGCTCGGAATCGTTCCCGGCGCTTTTTTGGGCTCGATCAGTGCGCGCTACATTGATGGTATGATGCTGAGAATACTCTATGGGGCTTTCGCCGTCCTGGTCGGCCTCAAAATGGCCGTGGGCTGGGCCCCGACGGCCTCGCGGCCCAGGCCCTTACCGGCAGCGATGTCCGGTGTTGGAGCGCTCATCGGTATGGTATCCGCTTGGCTCGGGATCGCCGGCGGAACGCTGACCACGCCCTATTTGGTCTGGCGCAGTACTCCGATCCGGCAAGCTATTGGGACCTCGGCAGCCTGCGGATTTCCTATTGCCCTGGTTGCGGCCACGAGCTACGGGTTATTGAATCCGGAGACCATTCCAGGAGGGGCGAGAGTTGACGGGCTGACCGGCCTTCTTTACTGGCCGGTCATCATTCCGCTCATGTTGGGGAGCATGGTGGGTGCTGGATACGGCGCCCGGTTGACCCATCGCATGCCGGTGGAACGGCTTCGCAAGGGGTTCGCCATGCTCTTGGTCGTGTTGGGTGTGGCCGTTTGGTGCAAGCTCTAACGGCTGCTTGGGTAATTCAAGCCGGTTTGAGATCGGGGAAGCGCTTGTCTAGCACCTTGTTCCATTCGTCAATGGTCTCGGCAAGAGACTCCAACAGGGCCTCTGTATCGCCATCTACATTGACGGCCTCGATACTGTCGCCCTGGGCGATCGCATTGATGACAGCTTGATCCTCAGCCGATTCGACGGCGCCAAAAACGGTGTGTTTGCCATCAAGCCAGGCCGTGGGTACATGGGTGATGAAGAACTGGCTACCATTAGTGCCAGGACCCGCATTGGCCATGGACAGGATGCCTGGCCGGTCGTGCCGGAGGTCAGGCGTGCACTCATCTTCGAAGCGATAACCGGGGCCACCCGTGCCTGACCCCAGCGGGCAACCGCCCTGGACCATGAAGTCGGCGATGACGCGGTGGAACGAGAGTCCGTCGTAGAAGCCACGGCGGGCGAGATTGACGAAGTTCGCAACCGTCTTGGGGGCCTGGTCGGCAAATAGATTGATGCGGATAGGGCCCTTGTTGGTCGTGAGCGTTGCGGTCAGTGTCGTTGACATAATATTCCTCTTAACTATAGAGCCGATCTCAGAACGTTGCGAGCGCAGGCGAGATAAGGCAAAAATGAATGAGAAAGCGCAGTTTACAACTAGTAAATAAGCATTTCGAGTTCATTTTTAACGCCGTATCGCCAAGCGTAATAGTTCTGAGATAGGTTCTAGTCTCTGAAATTGTTGTATTGAAGGGGTAGCTCAAGCTTTTGCTCGCGGAGCAGGGCAATTACCGACTGCAGATCGTCACGCTTTTTACCCGTGACGCGCACTTGTTCGCCCTGTATCGCGGCCTGGACCTTGAGCTTGTGTTCCTTGATCATCTTGACGATCTCGCGTGCTATATCCGAGGTTAGCCCGTGGCGAAAGATGACTTCCTGGCGCGCCGTCTTCCCCACTGCATGGGGTGCCTCAAACTCGATACAGCCAACATCAACACCGCGCTTAACGAGCTTATTGCGCAAGACATCTCTCATCTGCCCGAGTTGAAATTCGGTCTCGCTGATGAGCGTGGCCTTGAGTTCACCAATATCGATATGCGAATTGGTGCCCTTAAAGTCAAAACGCGTCCCGATCTCGCGGTTGGCTTGGTCTACGGCATTGCGGATTTCGTGAGCATCAACTTCGGAGACAATATCGAAACTCGGCATCTTTACTCTCCGAGCTTGCGGATACCGTCGGCAGCACCCAGGATCAGGACATTGGCGGGACGACGTGCGAACAGGCCGTTCGTAACAACGCCGGCGATATGGTCGAGTTCGGATTCCAGTGTGACCGGCTCCATGATCTCGAGATTATGTACGTCGAGAATGATATTGCCATTGTCCGTCACGAAGCCCTGTCGGTAGACAGGTTGGCCACCGAGTTTGACGATTTCGCGCGCGACATAGCTGCGCGCCATCGGGATGACCTCGACCGGCAGTGGAAATGTGCCCAAACAGTGGACGAGCTTGCTTTCGTCGGCCACACAGATGAAGCGCTTGCTGACGGCGGCGACGATTTTTTCGCGGGTCAGCGCACCGCCGCCGCCTTTAATGAGGTGCAGCTGTTGGTTGCTTTCATCGGCGCCGTCGACGTAGAGCGGGATATCGCTGACTTCATTGAGGTCGAAGACCGTGATACCGTGCCCCTTGAGGCGTTGGGCCGTGGCCTCCGAGCTGGCCACTGTGCCATCGATCCGGTGTTTGATCGTGGCTAGGGCATCGATAAAGTGGTTGGCCGTGGAACCTGTGCCGACACCGACTATGTCCCCAGCCTCTACATATTCCAGAGCGGCTTCGGCAGCCATCCGTTTCATATGGTCAGTACTCATCAATTCAGCTCCTTATTTTAATTCTGCAGGTCATCATACCCTTACGAGCTTGGATGTCACAATGGTCATGCTCGGCCGAAGCGTGTAATCTTTTGTGACCGATCACCAACGTAAAATAGAGCCATGCCCAACACTTACCTCACCAAAATCCTCAAGGCCCGAGTCTACGATGTAGCGAGGGAGACGCCACTCGATCCCATGCCCTTGTTGTCGACGCGAATCGACAACAAGGTCCTTTTGAAGCGCGAAGACCTGCAGCCGGTGTTTTCCTTTAAGCTCCGGGGCGCCTATAACCGCATGTCGATGTTGAACGCGAAGCAAAAGGCGGCAGGCGTCATTGCGGCGTCTGCTGGAAATCATGCACAGGGCGTCGCTTTGTCGGCCAAAATTATGGCTATCAAGGCTACCATCGTCATGCCTGCGACGACCCCGGGGATCAAGGTGAATGCCGTGCGTCGCCATGGCGGTCGGGTCGTGCTGCACGGTGATACCTATGACGAGGCCTATGCGGAGGCCCTTCGACTTGCAGAGGAGCAATCGCTGACGCTCGTACCCCCTTATGACGATCCCGATGTCATTGCCGGTCAGGGCACGATCGCCATGGAGATCCTGCGCCAACATGGCGGCGGGGACATTCATGCGGTTTTTATCCCGGTCGGTGGCGGTGGACTGATCGCGGGAATGTCGGCCTATATCAAAGGCCTTTATCCAAAGATTCGAGTCATTGGCGTGGAGCCGGACGACGCGCCTTGCATGGCGCGCGCCCTTGAGGCCGGTCGTCGCGTAACGCTGGACCAGGTAGGTATCTTTGCCGATGGGGTCGCGGTGCGTCAGGTTGGCAAAGAGCCCTTTCGGGTTGCCCGCCAGTGTGTCGATGAAGTCATCCTGGTCAGCAGTGACGAGATCTGTGCTGCGATCAAGGATATTTTCGATGACACCCGCTCGATCGCGGAGCCTGCCGGCGCGCTCGCGGTCGCGGGGATGAAGCGGTATGTGTCGCGGGAGGGGATGACGGATCAGGCGCTGGTCGCCATCGACAGCGGCGCGAACGTCAACTTCGATCGGTTGCGACATGTCTCGGAACGAGCCGAACTCGGCGAAGGTCGTGAGGTCCTGTTCGCCGTGACGATCCCCGAACGGCCTGGTAGTTTTCTGAGGTTTTGTCGCGCTGTCGGGAAGCGGGGTGTGACTGAATTCAACTATCGCTATGCAGATGCCGCTGACGCGCAGATTTTTGTCGGCGTCAAGATGGGTGGAGAGGACGAAAAAGAGGCATTTTTGACTGGCTTGAAGGACAAGGGTTACGCGCTGTTGGATCTGACCGACAATGAAATGGCCAAGCTCCATATCAGCCATATGGTGGGTGGAAGGGCGTCAGGTGTCCACGATGAACGCATCTTCCGGTTTGAGTTCCCTGAGCGACCTGGGGCGCTACTGACCTTTTTGCAGGCCGTAGGACGGCAGTGGAATATCAGCCTGTTTCATTATCGTAACCACGGCGCCGCCAATGGTCAGGTCCTGGCAGGGTTGCAGATCCCTGCGGGTGAGGAGTCGGCCTTCAAGAAATTTATGGATGACCAGGGCTATGACTATTGGGATGAATCCGATAATCCGGCATATACCCTGTTCTTGTCATAAAAATGTGAAGCTCTAAGTGCCGCTAGGATTCGTTTTCTTCGATCCGTTTCTTGATGCGTTCTTTGGCCTCTTCGGGGAGGCGGTCCGTAGGGGCCTCGCGTCGCTTCATCTGGCGAACAGCGCGATGCATAAATAAGATCTGGCGCCGATAGTTGATGCACATATCGCACATCATGAGATGCAAGCGTAACGCGATACGTTCGCGCAGAGATAGTTTTCGGTCCAGCGACTGGGAAACCAGTTCGCTAACTTCTTTGCAGGACAGGCTCATGTTCGTGGTTCCTCCCGCAGACCGCTGAACCAGTGTTTATCCATGCAGTCCCGCAGTTTCATTCGGGTTCGGGACAGCATGACCCACATATTGTTGCGGGTGGATATGCCCAGGGTTCGGCAAACCTCCTCGGTGTCCATATCCTCTATCTCGCGTAGCGTGAAGAGATGAGCTAAGTGTTCGGGCAGACCGGACATGCAATGCGACAGTGCGTTCCAGAACTCCTCTTGTTGGAGGGAGGCGCCGGGGTCTTTCCAGGTATCGATACTGACGCTCCAATGATCACGGTCATCAAAATGCTCGGCATTTAGGTCGGCCTGTTTCTCGATATCCTCTACCTGCGTGTCACGATGTGCACGACGCAGGTGGTCGATAAGTTTGTGTTTTAGTATCCCTATCAGCCAGGTCTTTTCGGAAGACTGACCGGCAAAATTTTCTCTGGCCTTGAGTGCGGCAAGAAAGGTCTCCTGGACAAGGTCCTCGGCAATGCTGGGGTTACGGATGCGCATGAGCGCGTAGCTGTATAGGGCGTCGCCGTAGTCGTTGATCCAGGTCTCTGGGTTGGTGCTGGTAGTCAATGTGCGTCTTCCTATTCTTTCTAAATTTAGATGGCCTGACCGGATTATAGCTCTGTGATTGGTCGAAAGCCTTGCTCGTAAGTCCAGGATATCGTATTGAGCGAGCGGATGAATCATATGGGTTTGTGTGGTCATCGGACTTTATGGTCTGCGAGCGTTAACGGACCAATCGTAGTCGAAGTAACGGATATCCACGCCATCCCGGACCTCGCTTCTATAACCCTGGATGAATCGCAACACTCCCCCGGAAGTTTCGAAATCGTCGTCGAACCAGTCGAAGATGGGCGACAAGGTGAGTGTGCCTGCAGCCAACCGCATCCCTTTTCTGGGGTTGGCGAGGAAGCCTCTCACTTGGTCATTGAGTTGCGCTCCGAGCCGGTCGACGCGGTAGGCCTCCGGTCTCAGGTTTGGGCAACTGACCGAGGCGCAGACAATGGCAAAGTGAATGTGTGGATCGCTCATCGGGCGCAAGATATCGTTTTCGATTTCATCAAGTGTTAGTTCTCGCCCCATGACGATCCCGGCTTTCTTATTCCAGACCGAATGGAAGAGACTGCCGACATCCTTGATGCTGTCGATAGGCCAATGGTCAGCGACCATCTTTATGGCTAGCAGATTGTAGGTATTGATATAGAAGGCGAGCCGTTTGTCTTTGGTGTTCAACTGATCTCTGGGATATTGCGCGATCGCCGTCAGGACTTGCTGCAGGCGCGGGTCGCTTTTCAGTCCAGTATAGTCAATCAGTGTCAGCGATATCCCATGTTTAGCGCCTACAGAAACATAGGTCTTCAGTAGGGCATCGTAGGTATCCCATGGAGATGTCATCGGAGCCGTCGCCGGACTGGCGAGCAACGGCGCTGGTGCGCTAAAGAATAGGAATAGGAGTAGGCCGGACAGTTTGGCGGCGCAGGTCTTCATGCCGTTCGATCCCATATTAGTATTAAGGTTAGCCGTATCGCATATGCATTACGCCGATCAGGCAATTGGTCGCCGGCTCTGAGGGAAGCTTACAGCGTTGGATATGCCTGGATCGGCAACTGCTCTATCAGCGGGGGCGGATAGAGGTGATGCTAGGTATTGAGTTGGACTGGCGGACGCGGAGTGTGATCAACAGTAAGAGTATGGTTACAGCGGGCAATGGGTATTCCACACTCAGGACGAGCGGGGTGAGCGCCCATCGGGTCATTAATCGCAAGGTCTCATGGTGGTAGATGAAACTGGCCAGAGGTGGGGAGTTGCGATAGTAGAAGGCGACTAGGGCACGTCCCGGGGCATTGGTTAGCAGAACATTGTCCCTAAAGCGGCGCAATGCCATGACGTGGGGGTCCAGATAGCTGCCATAGGCGGCGGTGGCGATGAAGCAGGCACCGCTACCCTTCTGCAATCCACTTGTCGTGTCATTCTGCCCTGATGTCGGCGTGACGTTTTGGGCAGCGGCCTGCACGGTTATCTGGAGCGTCGAGGTATTGTTGGATGGCACGGGGTCGCTGCCGTTGCGGTCGGTCGTCACGACCGTGTTTTCGATCGTACCGGCAGTCCCCGGCGTGACAACTAATGTGATCGCCCGGCTGTCATTTTTGATCATGCTACCGAGGTTGCAGGAAACGACACCGCTGTTGTGGCTGCATGAGGCGCCGCTGCCGGATGCGCGAATAAAAGTGACTGTCGTTGGGAGCGTGTCGGTCAGCACGACATCGGTTGCGGTGTCCGGCCCCAGATTGCTTGCCGTTATCAGATAACTCATTTCAGTGCCGACGGTTGCCGGATTAGGCGACGCGACATGGCTAGCGATGGTGAGGTCAGCGCCGCTCACCGTCGTTGGCGCAGGCAGGACACTGATGGATGAACTCGCCATATTACAGTTCGCATTGCCGGTGCAGTCATTGTCGACGTCGGGCAAGGTAGGCAGTATCTGCGCAGTCAGATTCAGGTTAGCGGATGCAGTAGGCACCACGAACAACGTGAGGTTGTTGTTCTGTCCTGAGGCCAGCGTCGTGAGACTACAACTCAGGTGAGGTAATGAGGGCGTGGCGCCGCAGCTCCAGGCCTGCGATGGGTCGCTAGAGACCACTTGTTTGAGTGTGACCGACCCTGGTAAGTCGATCTCAATGTGCGGCGCCGTGGCGACAGAAGGACCGTTATTGACGACTGCCAGCGTATAGCTAAGGTCCGTGTTTACCTGGGCAGGGTTTGGGTTGCCCGTGACCGTTACAGCCAGATCGGTTCGTGTTTCGACCGCAAGGGTCTGTAAATCTTGGGGTGGGGAGAGTCCGGGAGTGCCGGGATAGTTCAGATAAGCGGTATTGGCGATCTGGCCCCCGGTTGCGGCGCTTAACTGCAAGGTCAGTATTTGGCTGCCGGTTGCTGGAATCGTGCCGAGTGCGCAGGTCAGGGTTCTGCCTTTGGAACTACAGCCACTGGGCAGGCTGGCGGCGATGTCTAGACCACTGGGGAGCGTATCGATCAGTATGACGTCTTCAGCCGGTGTGGAATTCGCATTCGAGATTGTAAATGTGTAGCTGAAAGGCACGCCAGCGATGATGGGGCCGCCACCGGTCGTGGTAGTTTGCGCCAGTAGTGTCAGGGCAACGTCGTTTAAGACCCTGGCCGTTAATGTGGTAGTGTTATTCGTTGTTTGGGGGTCGGTACTGCCGGCGTCTGTGAGGCCGGTCACGGCAAGGATTGTTGTGCCTGCGATGGTCGGTGCCGTGGTGTTGACCGTGATCTGCTGGCGCGCACCGGGCGCCAGACTGTAGGGCGCAGCAGGGGATGGCGAGACAGGAGAGCCGTCGACGGTAATAGTGGGCGTGATGCTCGTTGCCGTAGAGGGTCCCTGATTGGCCACAGTGATGGTATAGCTCACTGCCGCATTGGGCCGAACCGGGTTAGGTATCGCCTGGATGGATCTGACCGCCAGATCGGCGTAAGTGGGGCCCGCAGCAAGCGGCTCAATGGAGCCGATGCTGCAGTTTGATCGTGCAAACCCGCGTTGATCAAGTGTGCTGCAGCGGGTTGTATCGGCTGTGAAGGTCGAGCTGGTAATGCTGGGTGCGAGTGTCAAGGTAAGGACAGGGCCGCCATTGGCTGCAAGCGAAATGGGGCTAGCGGCAATCTGAATACTGGTGCCAGGCAGATCGTTGTTGATCGTCTGAAAGTCACAGCTGCCGCCATCATCAAGGTTATAACCGCTGCCAATGGAGTTACTATTGCCGGAAGTGATATGCCCGGCCGGGTCATCGCAATTCGACCCATTCCCCGGGGCGATGATCATGGTGTCCTCGATCGTCGCGAAGCCCGGGTTCAGTATCGTGGCAGGATCGATGGCCAGATTGTCGCCAGCAGTTGCAGCTGCATTTGCGGCAAGCGTGACATGCTTGAGGACTGCCGCATCGCCACCTTGTTGCGGTGAACCTGGTATGGAACGGTCTACCGTGCGGTCGAGGCTGATATATAAGCCCCCTCCGCTGGACGTAGAGGAGGTCGTCTGATTGCCAAAGACGGTGCTGTCATTCATTGCGAGCCGGGCGGCATTGGCCCCCAGGCCGGTTGCCGGACCGTCTGCTCGCAATCCGCCGGCAAGGAATACCGAGCTGTTGTTACTGATGGTCGTTCGCGTAACGTTTAGATTTCCAAAGCTGTCGATACCGCCACCGATACCGCCGATCCCTCCGTTACCAAGGGCCTGGTTGCTGTCGATCAAGGAATCGGTGATCGTGACAGTTGTATCTCCGTTGAGCTGCAAGCCACCACCATTGGTGGCGGCAGTGTTATTGGTGATCGCGCTGAGAGAGATGTTGGCTGATCCCTGCTGAATGCTGATGCCGCCACCGTTGTTAAAAAACGAACCGCTTACGTCGCTGGCAGTATTGCTGTCCACCAAGGACAAGGTCATATCCAACGTAGTGCCGAGACCGGATTGATAAACGCCCCCGCCGTTAAACCCAGCATGATTGTTTATGACATTCACAGACCCTAGGGTGAGGGCGCCGAAGTTCTGGATGCCTCCGCCACTGTCAGAGGGGATGTCGCCGTGTTGTATCGTTAAATGGGTGAGCGTGGCCTGGATCCCGGTATGTATATCGAAGACCCTGTCGGCCATACAAACGGTAATTGTCGCATCACAAGCGTCTATGACACTATTCAGGCTCCCATCGATTACCAGGTCGTCACGAATATCCAGATCACCGGTGGCCCCCAGTTCTTCTCCGGCTCCGCTGATGGTTAAGCGATAGGTGGCATCGCCCAATCGGATGCGGTCTGCTCCTGGCCATGCGTTTGCCTGTTGGATTGCTGCGCGTAAGGTGCAGGGGTTTCCCGATACACCGGCTGCGGCGCAGATGCCGTCAGTGGTGTCCAGGTCGGCAGCGTCAACGGTGCTGTTTACCAGATATTCGAAGGCTTGCGAGGGACTGATAAAAAATAGAGACGATAAAGCCGTGATGCGAACGAGTCTCGCGCATGTACGCATCAGTACGGTGGTGTGCGGGGCGATACCGTTCATCACTTCAGTCTAATAGTCTGTCTCTATAATGGGATTAGACGCGCAAGCTAAGGACGTTTTGTGTGGCTGGTCTCTACGCCCAAGCGTATAACCATATAGTGTAACACAATCGTAAACTATTAATGGACTGCCGACCTTGGTGATTCAAACCCTTACGAATATCGATAGGTGTCTCATATTATAGTTAGACGTTACAAATATTAAGCTTTTGTGAAGCGGGGTATATGTAAGAGTTCGACACGAGAATTCAGTGGCGCTTGTGGGGTTAATTTAGGCTCAAATCCATTCATGAAATTTTTATGACAAAAGCTGT
>CAZASZ010000020.1:0-31416 GCA_964487925.1 uncultured Gammaproteobacteria bacterium | reverse complement strand
TTCAATAATGTTATTAATCTCCCCCGCTTGCGGGTCCTTCGGGACCCGTTTTTTTTGAGAGGATGGTCTATACTGCTAGTGATAAACTAGTAGAGGCGTCAACGTGATGTCGAGAAAACCAGCCGTTGTCATGGCCCTTGCCGGGCTCGACCCCTCGGGCGGCGCGGGTCTGCAGGCAGATATCCAGGTCATCACCGCATTAGGCGGGCATTGCGCCCCGCTGGCGACGGCGCTGACCGATCAGGATACCTCGTCGCTGAAGGGATATCAGGTGGTTGACCCGAATTTTCTTCGCCGCCAGGCCCAAACGATACTCGCCGATATGCCCGTTGCGGCGATTAAGATCGGGATGCTGGGTGGCGTGGCTAACATGGAGGTGTTGGTATCCCTTCTAGAGGATCATCCCGATATTCCTGTCGTTCTGGACCCGATTCTTCATGCTGGCGGGGGGGGGGCGCTGACCGACGAGGAATCTGTAGCGTTTATGAAGCTGCATTTGTTCCCATTGGTGACCGTGTTAACCCCCAATGTGATCGAGGCCTGTGCCTTGAGTGGGCGCGACGATGTAGATGAGGCTGCGGCCGCCGTCTTGGGTATGGGGTGCACGTACGCATTGGTTACGGGAGGCGACGAGGACGGGGTCAGGATCGTTAATGGCTTCTATGACCGTGAGGGATACCAGGAGCATTTCTACTGGACGCGTCTGCCTGGCGCCTATCATGGGACCGGTTGCACCCTGGCCGCAGCGATCGCTACGCGAATAGCGCAGGGGGCTGCCCCGGACAAGGCGGTGGCGCAAGCCCAAGAATACACCTACTCGTGCATCCAGTTTGCCTATGCTGTTGGGCGGGGACAGTTGATTCCGGATCGCTGGAATGGTTGATCATGTGGCCAGTGAGGCCATCGTTGTCATAATAACTTCACACTTCCATCATATGGTTGTCATAGGGAAAGTGTAATTTAGCGACAGCGAAAGATTAAGGAGAAGAGCAATGAGTATGACTTTCTATATTAAGGTGTGGACCGATGAAAAGGTCACCTTGATGACCCACCTGGGGCAGGTGTTGTGCACATTTGGGAGTCGTGACGATGCCATGCACGCGTGCAGAGAGTGGTACACGAACCACGATATCCGTCTCGACTATGAGAATGTGACCCTTGAAGAGGCCGTTGCCGGCTGAGGGATCGGTTTTCGTTGTAACACACTACCCATCCCATTCCCGCCACCCCGTTGCAGAGTCGATGTCCGGTGTGACGGCCCGCAGCAATCCGTCGTTGACATCATAGACGAGCCCGCTGATCGATAGTTGTTGGTCCGACTTCCAGGCCTCTTGAGCAATGGCTGTACGACATATGTTCCTGACCTGAGATGCCACATTGAGTTCCGTCATGCGTTCAAGCTGTCTGGTCTGATTGGGCAGCGTACGGAGTTCATCATCGTGCAGGCGGGCAAGCTGACGGATGTGATCGGTCCAGAGATCGACGGGTTTAGTGCTCTGGCGCGTCATGGCGGCCAAGATTCCACCGCAGCGATAGTGGCCACAGACAATGATCCTAGGCACGCGCAGCTCTTCTACCGCAAACTGCAGCACTGCCAAGCAGTTCAGGTCCCCTACGGCAAAGACGTTGCCAATGTTGCGGTGCACGAAAAAGCTGCCCGAAGGCAGCGGTATCAACGTTTCGGGAGAGACTCGGCCGTCCGAGCAACCGATCCAACAGATCTTGGGTTCGTGCTCCTGAGCCAGTGTCGCAAAGAACTCGGGATCTTTCTCGATTTGCCCGGCGGCCCAGCGACGGTTACGTTCCAGGAGTTGATCTATCGACAGCATGGTCATAACCTTTGACAAGGAGTAGGTTTAGGTCGGTCGGACCCGTTCAGTGTCCGCCAAGCTGTATGGTGGCAGTCAGCATCTGCCCCGTCAATTACAACGGTTTGATCCCGGAGCGGACACCAGTTAGATAAATGAATGACGATGTCTGAAGGTTGCCAAAATTGCCGGGACTCACCAGTTCGCGGGCTCTATCTGATCACTGAATCGCACGGTCAACGACCCGAGGCGTTATGGTTCGATGTGATGGAAGCCGCACTCGCGAACGGTGTATCGATCTTGCAGTTCCGGGATAAATCCGATGACCACCTGCTCCGGTGTCGTCTGGCTTTTGCCCTGCGGGATCTTTGTCTCCGTTACGGTGTCACATTCATCATCAATGACGACATCGATCTGGCCGTGGAAGCAGGGGCGGATGGTGTGCATCTGGGGCGGGATGATTGTGGTGTGTTGGCGGCCAGGGCCCGCTTAGGCGCTGGCGCCCTGATTGGCATGACCTGTTATGACGACCTGGATCGCGCTTGCGAGGCCGAAGCGATGGGGGCGGATTACGTTGCGTTTGGCCGGTTTTTCCCTTCGCGATCCAAGCCGGCAGCCACTTCGGCCGGACCCGAGGTTTTGCAACGCGCGCGGCAAGCGCTTACTATTCCGCGAGTGGCTATCGGGGGCATCGACCTGGATAACGGATCGTCTATGATTGAGGCGGGCGCCGATGCGATTGCCGTCATTGGTGCGGTATTCGAGAGTCCGGATCCGGCAGCGACCGTAAGGCATTTTCGCGCATTGTTTGGTGATTGACCGGACGTATAAAAAACGATTTGAGGTAGATATTGTATGGCACTTTCTCATGAACTGTTTGCAAAGGCGAAGGTACGTATCCCGGGCGGCGTGAATTCGCCCGTCAGGGCCTTCAATGGCGTCGGAGGAGACCCCGTGTTTTTTCGACGTGCCGAGGGTGCCCGGTTGTTCGACGCCGACGGTAAACAGTACATCGATTATGTAGGCTCCTGGGGCCCCATGATCCTGGGTCATGCCCATCCGGACGTTATCGCGGCCGTGTGTGAGGCCGCCCACAACGGTCTGAGTTTCGGTGCACCGACCGAAATCGAGACCGTTATGGCAGACCGTATTTGCGACTTGATCCCATCCGTCGAGATGGTGCGCATGGTGAGTTCGGGCACCGAGGCGACCATGAGCGCCATCCGTCTGGCTCGGGCCTATACGGCCAGAGATAAGATCATCAAGTTCGAGGGTTGTTATCACGGCCATTCCGACTCGTTGCTGGTCAAGGCCGGTTCCGGGGCATTGACGCTGGGCGTGCCGACCTCGCCTGGGGTGCCTGCTGCACTGGCTGCCCTAACAATTACGCTGAACTACAACGACATCGAACAGGCAGAGCAGGTCTTTGCCGAGATTGGTGAAGAGGTCGCCTGTGTCATCGTCGAGCCAGTCGCCGGTAATATGGGGTGTGTGCCGCCGGTACCCGGCTTTTTGGACGGGCTGCGCCGGCTTTGTGATCAATTCGGTTCCTTGTTGATCTTCGATGAAGTTATGACGGGTTTTAGGGTCGGGCTGGGTGGCGCCCAGCAGCGTTATGGTATTCGTCCCGATCTCACGACCCTGGGCAAGGTCATCGGTGGAGGCATGCCGGTAGGTGCCTTTGGCGGCAAGGCAGCCATCATGTCCAAGATTGCACCGCTGGGACCGGTCTACCAGGCCGGCACCTTATCCGGTAGTCCCGTCGCCATGGCTGCAGGTCTGGCAACTCTTGAGTTGATCTCGAAACCGGGATTTTATGATGACCTGTCGGCGAAGACCAAGCGTCTCGCCGAGGGTCTGAAGACGCGGGCCCAGGCCTTCAATATCCCGTTGCTCGAACACCACGTAGGCGGTATGTTTGGACTATTTTTCACCGACCAAGATAGCGTGGAAAATTACGCTGATGTAGCCCGGTGCGATGTCGAGCGTTTTCGCGCCTTCTTCCACGGCATGTTGGGCGCGGGTGTCTATCTGGCTCCGTCGGCCTTCGAGGCGGGGTTTGTTTCGGCCGCACATGATTCGGCGACACTTAAATCAACCCTGATTGCCGCCGAACAGGTGTTTTCCAAGATATAGGGCGCCGCTCTCAATCGCGCCTTGTGAATGGAAGTACCGGCGAAAGTTCTTTTCCCGGCGCGACTGCAATGTGCTACAAAGAATGCATTCATGACATAAACGGAGGCTTGCCATGCTTAAGAAGACTGTAATACTGATGTTGTCCGTGCTTGCGGTGTCCTGCTCGAGTACGCCAGAGAAGGAAGCGGCTGTGGCTGATGCCGCTGAATGTACCTTTCCCGATGCATCCACGACACCTGCTCCGACTTGGATTTGCGACGAGCCCGTAGTGGGTATCGCTGTCTCTGCGGTCGGCTCCGCCGAGCACTCGAATGCCGGGTACGATTTTATGAAGCAGATGGCTGCGGCCTCGGCGCGTGTTCAGCTCGCTCAGCAGATGCGTATTCAGGTCCGCAATATGATCAAGCAGTATGCCGAGACGACCGGGGCCGCTGACAGCGAAACCGTGGATAAGGTGAATACCTCAGTGACCAAGCAGATCACGAAAGAGGAGCTTAGTGGCTCGAAGGTCTATAAGACCCGGACTAGTCCTAATGGCACGCTCTACGTCCTAGTTGGTCTGGATACCGAAAACGCCGTCCAGGTAACTCAGGCCGCGCTAAAGACCAGCATGAATAATGACCAAGCTCTCTGGCAGCAATTCAAGGCTCATAAGGCTCAGGACGAGCTGGCTGCGGATATTGCCGATCTGGCGAGATAACGGAAACTATGGCGCGCCCAGCGTCGGGCGAGGTGGTTAAAAACTCAGGTTGACCCCGACGTTGAGTGTTGCCCGCTCATAGTCGCTCAGGGATGAGCTCTGCTGACCTTCAATGATGTCCTCGGCGTTGACGATGAAGCCGACGGGTAGATTTGCTCGATTGCTTTCATAGATCAGATTGCCAAACAGGTTGACCCCTCGCTTGAAACCGTAGCTGGTTCCGATCGAAACGGTGTGCTTGGTGATACGCCGGGTTCGAGTGAAACGCGAGAACGAGTCGGCGTTGGTATAGTTGAATAAGGTGAATCCGTACTGCATGTTCACCACGCCCCTGTCACCCCAGCCCTGTTCCAGTCTCATTGTGACCCCATGACTGCGGTAGGCATAGTCACTGCCGATCAATTCCAGGTTATTGTTCTTAACGTAGTTATAGCCGATGTGGCCCATCCCGCGCTGCCATAAGGGTTGCCCGAGGTTGACCCCGGCAGATACGGTCCTGGCGCTGAAGAACGGGCTGCTCGTGGAATTAAATCGGGTGTAGGACAGGTCGACCTGAACGTCCGTCGGGACTCGTTCCGATAATGACAGGGCTAGGACGTACGGTAGGTTGATCTTTTTAACGCCCTCACCGAAGACCGTATTACTATCACTCGAACGACTGGCTGTTACCAGTCCTTGGCTGGTGTTCCGCGTAAAGCCGCCGAGGTAGGTCGTGCCATCAATGCTGTAGTCCGCAGAGATCGTACCGGTCATATTGATGAAGTCGATCTGATTGTAATGAAAATTGGAGTAGGTTGGGTTGAGCGTGCCGCGCCAACGCAGACCATTGGACATCTTGTAGCGATAGTTCAGACTCAGGCTCAGATCTGAGCGCAGCTCGGCCTTCGGATTGTCCTTGCTGAGATTGCTGTTACCGTCGAGTGTAGTGGCGTAACTCATGGAGCCGTCGAAGCCCCGAATGCGCCTTTGAACGATCTCAATTCTGGATCTCGCAGCTTCGGCAAGGGCCGCCGGAGGGTTGGCGGCGAGGATCTTATGGTATTCATCCAGGGCGTCCTCCTCGCGGTTAAGACTTTCGTAGCTCGTTGCTAGATTGAGTCGTGCCCCGACGTGTGTTGGTACCAGTCCAAGGACCCGCTGATAGTTGTCGACAGCCTCGATCATGTGATTTTCACGGGCAGAAATCAGGCCCATGTAGAAGTTTGCCAGCACGTTGCCCGGTTCGTGTTCCAGTAACTGCTTGAAGGCATCGGCCGCGAGCGCGGTCTGACCGTCAGCATAAAGATATTTGCCAAGAGCCAGCAGCAGTAGTCGTACATACTGTTGGCGGCGTTCGTCGTCGGGTTCGAGCATGACAAGCCAGGAATATTCAATGACTGTCTCTTCGAAACGACTGAGTTGGTCGTAGGCAGTCGCCAGCGCAAGACGCGTCCAACTATCATTGGGCAGGTGGTCCTGGATGGTTTCGAGGTGCGCCAAAGCCTTGTCCCACTGCTGTCGTTTGAGATAGACAGCGGCGGCCTCGCGTCGCAGTGCCATGTCATCCGGAGACTGTGTGATGCGTTCCTCGAGTGCCGCGAGTGCCTGCTCGGCGCGTCGTTGTTCGAGGTTGCGTCCCAATGGTGTCTGGATGACCTGGGTGAAGAGCTGCAACGCTTGAGCGCGCAGAGGGGTGTTGGGCTCGGACTGCAGAAATTCTACCAGCGTGTTATAGGCGGCCTCGATACGATTGGTCTGCATATATGCGACCGCGAGTTGAACTAATACCGTCGGGTTCTTCGGTGTCAGAATGAGGATGTGTTCATAGAGCGGAGCGGCCTTCTCGTAATTGCCAGCCCGCTGATAGATCGTCGCGGCCGGCAGTAGCGCCCTGAGTTCATTTGGACGTTTCTTTAGTATCTTTTGGTACATTTCCAGCGCGGCTGGCTCGTTTCCGTCATTGAGCAAGAGGCCAGCCTCAATCAGATCGAGTTCGATCTGTGCAGCCTTGGCGGCCCGTTGGTCTGCCGGGCTCAGTTCGATAACCTTGCGTAGGAGATCGGCGGCTCCGCCGAGGTTGCCGGTCTGCTGGTCAATTCTGGCTAGGTTGAGATAGGCGTTGAGATAGCCCGAGTCCAGCTCGAGTACCCGTTGAAAGGTCGACCGGGCTTCGTCCAAGTGGTTGCCCAGCATCTCCGCGACACCTAGGCTGTAGAGTGTCAGCAGGTCATTGGGCGACTCCTTGGCGAGTTCTTCGAACATGTTGCGCGCCTTTTCGATGTCTCGAGATTTGGCGGCCCGAGTTGCCTCGGTGTAACGACGTTTATAGTCAGCGATGCGATACTTCTCGCTGTCAGGCGGCACGGTCTGTGCGATCTCTGTGTAGGTCGCGATGGCTTGATCAAGTTGATCTGAGCGCTCGTAGATTGATGCCAGCAGCCAAAGTATATCGATGTTCAGCTCTTTAGCGGCGGTTTGGCGGGCCTTGAGGAGTTGTGCGATGGCCTCGGGGAGGCGACCTTCGCGGATCAGCACTTGGGCCCCCTGATAAAGAACTTCGGGGTCTTCGTTGGGCGTCGCGGTCAGGGCGATCGCATCGCCGTTGGTGCGAGTGGTCGCCGCCGGTAATGATTGGCTGAGTCCTAATGTGAGTCCAATGGCCAGCGGCCACATGAGGAGACGGTTGCGCGGTTGTTCGACCATACTAAAAGTCTATGTTCGCTCGCAGCATGAGGCCCCAGCCCCCGAAGTCAAGCCGAAGGTCGCGATAATCCAGGCTATTAAAGCCTGCCGCGCCGGCTAGGTATTGCAACTGGCCCGAGGCATCCTGGCGTGCGGGCAGTCGGAAATTGATATTGTCCTGGTCCTGGAGGTCGGTCTTCAGGGTAGCGTTGCCGAGACGGAAGTGCCGTAGCGCCCAGAAATATCCGCCTTGGAAACCAAGTGAAAAACGGCTTGTGAACTGGTAGTCTGCGGCTAGGCCTAGGCGGATCATTTCGCCTCCGGTGGCTTGGGAATGCATTGTGACCAGGCGCTTGAACCCGGCAGCCTGTCCGCTTTGAAAGGCGAATGCCAGAGTTTCTTTGTAATCGGTATCGAAGAGTTCATGTAGCGTCGTGATGAGGTGGACCCGGTAGGGGCCCTGGTTCAACATGGTCCAACGCCAGCCCACAAAATACTGGAAATAAGAGATGTTTCCCGAGCGTTCATAGAGCGTCGGAGTCAGTGCACCCTGAAATGGGATCTCGGTCGTGATCGTGGAGGTCGAGGTGGCCTCCCAGGAACCGAAGCCGAAAAGCAGGGCATGACGTGGGTCCAGGGCATAGTGGAAACTGAGACCAGCCTCAGCTCCGAAGCGCAATGACGACAGCGGATTCTCTATCATGAAATCAAAGTCGATATTGACGCCGGTATCTGGGAAGATGATGCGTCCTCGGCCAGGCAGCGGGGCCTTAAACTCGCCTTTGTTTAGTTCTTTCAGCGACGGTCGGTACAGACCCAACATGGGCGTTACGCCCCACGCCGGCTCATCAGCGGCCGCCGCGGGGCTTGCTACCATTAGCACGGTTAACAGCCTGGCCAGGGCGCGGCATACGTAACTTGACGGCGGTGTCTCCAGGAAATGTCTGAGTTGTGTTGCGATACCGGTTGCCACGCGCTGTTCTCCGTTTCAGGGACCTAGAAGGTGTACTTGAATTCGGCGAAAAACCGATCGTTGTCGTGGAAGTTGCCGAAGAACTGGGCTCGTTGGGTGATGTCGCTCAGATTGGCGATGGCGCCGCCACTCGAGGATACACCCAACTGGGACCCAAGGCCGTAGAACAAATCGAGTCCTGTTTTGATCTGCAGGTGATCGGTCATATTGAAGATGAACTTCGGTTTGATGTAGAGCTCTTGTAGATTGACTAGGTTGATGATGAGCATTTGAAATACCGCGGACTGTTCGGGCAGCGGTTTTCGGAGGAACAGGGTCAGCGAGGTATCGAACTGGTCCTGGAGCAGGCCGTTGTCATAGTTGAATATGACCCACTGTGAGATCGCGGGCGAGAAGTCGGTGCCCCAAAGGTTGAAGTCATAGCCCAGCCCCCAGCGAAGATGCGGCAGTTTGAGCTCGCCCTGGTTATCGAGAAAGCCATCCTGGTTGCGGTCGACGTCGTTTTTCAGGCCGAAATACTTGTCCGGTACAAAGGCCATCTCGCCTTTCAGAATGCCTATCCCCATCGGCCGAGCCGCCGTTGCGCCAAACATATTGATCTGTGTGAAGGTGGGAAAAAAAACTGGATCGGAGCCGGCATTGAGCTCGGCAGATCGGAAGACGACAGGGAAGTCGTCCCAAGTATGGAAGTAGCTCAGACTAATATCGGTATTGGCAATTGATCGGCTCCAGCGGATACCGAATTCCGAATTCTTGAGTATATAGCTCTTGGGTGCCACGGTGTTGGGCACTGTCTGTAACAGCTCCCACTCCGATCCGGCAGGCGCGGGTTTGTGGAATTTGATGTCGGGTATCCAGAGGAACTGAAAGGTGTCGTCTCCCGAGTAGTAATCGACTTTGGCGGTCCAGAGTGGGATGCGATAATCCAGCAGGTCGGGCAGAATGAGCTCGCGGAAGTCGAGCGGGTTGATTTCGTCAGTGATCCTGATGCCTTCCAGTATTCCCCAAACGACAAACTGTTTCCCGATCCGTATATCTGCAGCGTCGGTGCTCATGTCGATGTAGAGTTCGCGAATCTGGGCGACGTTGGAGTCCTTTTCCTGGGCAAGGTTATCGACGAACACCAGGGGTTGGTTATCGTCACGGACGAAGCGGGCGCTGATGGTCTCATAGTCGAATAGGTTATAGGCCAGGTCGTGATAGGCCCAGGCCGAGAACGTCAACGACATGTCTTGCTTTAGGTCGTAGTTCCCATGAATGCCGATGATGTTGCGAATCTTCGTGATCGACCGGGGCTCATCAAGTCGATAGGCTGTCTCGTTCTTCAGATATCCGCCAAGGCTCAGTCGTTTTACCCAAGAGTCTTGCTGCGGATCGGCGTCGGCCTGTTGTGTGAAGTCTGCCGTGATGGCGTTGAGGTCAGGGATTGCTTCTCCCTCTTGCGCCTGGACTGGGCATCCAGGCGCAAGGGCTAGGCAGGTGAGGAAGCAGGCGACAAAGGGCGGGTTTCTGATTATCTGACGGGATCGGGCCTGCATTTGCGGCATAGAATAGCATGATCGTTGCCGTCGAGCGCCAGCCCGAATGTGACCTCTTGCCCCGGCATTAGCGGCACGCCGCAGGTTGTGCACGACCGAGCCTGATTGAGGGTGATCGTCTCCCATCCAATAATCCCTGAGTAATTGACTGGTTTGGCGGCGGTCGGTGCGGCAGTCGGCGTGATGTCCGGTGTACCGGCAAAGGCTTGCTCTAGGATCTCGCGGATCAGATCGGATACCGGGATTCCCAAAGCCGCTGCGCGAGCAATGACCTTCTCGCGCAGCGCCGCCGGGACCCGCGCCCCGAGGTACTCTGCCTTGCGTTTGTCGGCACGTTCACGGGCCTGCTCGCGCATCTCTTCGCCGAACTGTCGGCCCATATCGCGCATCGTCTTTCTTATATCGTCCATCTTGGCTCCTACGTTTGCTTATCAAAGATGTGTGCCTGCCCGCCATGCATGACTTGTTTTATCGGCATGACGTAAAACGAATTGTATAACAAACGTAAAACGTTTTCAACGCGACGATCGTCGTGACGCTGACCATGTTGGCGACCGGCACCAATATCCTGGAAGCTCTGGGTAGAATGTTGGCTGGCCCGGAGGCAGGTTTAGGTCAGATATATCTCATGGGGGGCATGATGCATCGCTGATCTTCGTCGACCCTGAAGTTATCGCGCTGAGCGCGCGATTTGTCATGATTCGAGTCAATGTGGAAGAGCGCCCAGAACAGAGCCGAATGTTTTCAGGGCAGGGCGATATTGTGCCCAGGACCTATCTATTGACCGCTGAGGGTCGCGTCATGGACGGTGTCGAGATCGCGACCCGAGGGTATGAGAACTTTCTGGGCGCTGACGACCCTGCCGCATTCGTGCGCGTCATGCGTCAGGGCTTGGCTAAGTGAGATCCAGCCACTCCGAGACGCGCGCTCGGGCTGTGTCCAGGCCGGTGCGTTTCAGCGAGGAGAAGATCTGGACCGTCATGAGCGGGTCGTCACCGTGAGTGCGTCGGACCTTCACGAGTTCGGCGCCCGCAGCCGATTTGCTGAGCTTGTCGGCCTTGGTCATGAGGACGTGATAGGCGAGCCCGGTTTCGCAGCACCAGTCGATGAGCATCTGGTCGTAGTCGCCGATGCCGCGCCGACAGTCGACCACAATAACCATACCCATCAGCGACTCGCGTCCGTGAAGGTAATCGCCGATCAGTCGGCCCCATTCCTTTTTGATACGCGTAGGGACCTTGGCGTAGCCATATCCCGGCAGGTCGGCGAGACGGCGCTGTTCCGCGTCTTCTGAATTGCCAATCTGGAAGAAGTTGATTTGTTGGGTGCGGCCGGGTTGTTTACTGGTCCGTGCCAGGGCCTTGCGGCCTGTGATTGTGTTGATAGCGCTGGATTTTCCGGCATTCGAGCGCCCTACGAAGGCAATCTCATAGCCACTGTCCTCCGGACACTGGCGAGCGTCTCCTGCGCCCAGCATGAAGGTCAGTTCCTGGCGCTGGATGCCCATGGTCGGAGTACTAAGAGGAATCAGCGTTTGCCGCGGCTGAAGACGTAGCGCGACAGATTGATTTCGTCGTTGCTGACTCGCCGGAACAGGTGGTCGAGGCTAATGATTGCGTGTTCGAGCAGGTTGACAGCGATGTACGGGTGTTCGACGCGCAGGCGTTTGTACATGGCGCGGGACATACGCAGCAGTCGGGTGTCTGTGTCGAGGGCGCGCATCCTGAGTAGTCGCGGCTCGCGGTCGAAGAAAGACATTTCGCCGATAAGCTCGCCTTCGACAAGGCGACCGAGTTCGGTCTCTTCTTGCCTGTCCTCATGGATGAGCACTACGGTGCCCGAGACCACGAAGTAGAGCGCCTCGCCGACCTCGCCAATATCGGCGATGATATCGTTTTTCTTGTACTCGGCGAGTTCGGTGTACTCAAGCAGGGTCTTGACCTCGGTGACCGTCAGGGTCTCACAGAGGTATTGGTGACTGAGAAATTGCAACAGTTCGTTATCGTTCATGACAAGGCTCCTCACGGTATTTGCGGTCGAGGCGTGCGCTGGTGGGAAAGAATTGCAGTAAAACCCGATCTTGTCTAGTCTAACGTACCGTACGGCCATGTCGTGCCGGCTACCTGGGGCCCTTCGGGTGTAGGACTGTATGTGTCCCAGGGGAAGAATTTCGCCAACAAATTTGGAAGGAATATCTTAATGAATATCGTTGCTCGATTGTGCGCCCTTACGCTATTGGGACTGGCATTTGTGACCACCTCCGCGCAGGTGGCGGCCTACCAGGATGGCGTGGATTATGAACGGATCGTCCCTGCGCAACCCACCGCGAGCGTCAAGGGGAAGATCGAGGTCGTGGAGCTGTTCTGGTACGGTTGTCCACACTGCTTTCGTTTCGAGCCTTACATCGAGCGCTGGCTGCCGACCGTTAAGGACCGGGTTGATTTTATCCGCTTGCCCGCAGTCCTACGGCCTAGCTGGGCGATTCATGCCCGAGCCTTCTACACGGCTAAGGTTTTGGGTGTGTTCGATAAGATTCATCAGCCCCTGTTCAACGCCATTCACGTGGCAAAGCGCTCGCTCAATGATGAGGATTCGCTGGCTGGTTTTTTTGCCGAACACGGCGTTGATGACAAGACCTTCCGCAAAGCCTTTAATTCATTCACGGTAGACAGCGAGGTCAAGCGTGCGATGCAGATGACGCGGCGCTACCATGCCATGGGCACGCCTGCCATGGTTGTCAACGGCAAGTATTTGACTGATCCCGGTATGGCCAACGGTTTCGTTAACACCCTCAAGGTTGTGGATTCGCTCGTTGACGAGGAACTAAAGACGACCAAGTAGGACGACTAGGCTAGGTACGGCTGGCATGGGGAATCGGATGAAGGCCTCGGAGCTATTTATAGCCTGTCTTCAAAACGAGGGCGTGCGCCATATCTTCGGCATCCCCGGCGAGGAAAATCTTGACCTCATGGAGGCCATTGCCGATTCGTCGCTGTCGTTCGTGACGACGCGTCACGAACAGGGTGCGGCCTTCATGGCTGACGTTTATGGTCGGCTGACGGGGCGTGCCGGGGTATGCCTCTCAACGCTGGGTCCCGGTGCTACGAATCTGATTACTGGCGTCGCCGACGCCAATCTGGACCATGCCCCGTTGGTCGCGATCGCCGGCCAAGCGGGTATCCACCGTCTGCATAAGGAGTCCCATCAGGTCCTAGATTTGCAGGATATCTTCCTACCTGTCACCAAGTACGCCAGCCGTTTGCTGACGCCGGATACCGTTCCCGAAGTCGTACGTAAGGCCTTCAAGCTTGCCCAAGGCGGTAAACCGGGGGCCTGCTTTATAGAGTTCCCCGAGAATATCGCCCCGCTAGAGGTCGAAGCGAAACCCCTGCGTCAGGAGCGGGCCATCCAGCCTGAACCGGCCCAGGCCGCTCTGAGCCAGGCCGCAGATTTGATTGGGCGGGCCCAGCATCCCCTGATTTTGGCTGGCAATGGTGTCATCCGGGCCGGTGCCTGTACCGAATTGGCGTCCTTCGGCGGTCACCTCCAGATACCTTTGGCCAATACCTTCATGGCAAAGGGAGTGCTACCGTTCCGCCATTCCATGGCCTTGGGCACCGTGGGTCTGCAGACGCATGACTATATCAACTGTGGTTTTCAGCGCGCCGATGTCATTATCTGCGTCGGCTATGACCTAGTCGAGTACCACCCCCAACTCTGGCACCCCACCGGGGATCGCGAGATCATTCATATCGACATAACACCCGCAGAGGTCGATGCGAGCTACGGGGTCAGTGTCGAACTCGTCGGCGATATCCAGCTCAGTCTCGAACGTCTGACGACGATGATCAATCCTCACCAGGGCCACTGCATGTATGCGCTGCGCGAGGCCTTGATCATCGAGATGAACGAACATGCCGAGGATACGGTTTTCCCAGTTAAGCCGCAAAAGGTGATTTGGGATCTCCGGACCGCCATGGATCTGGACGACATCGTGGTCTGCGATGTCGGCGCCCACAAGATGTGGATGGCTCGGATGTTTCGTTGCGAGGTGCCGAACACCTGCATCATTTCGAATGGTTTCGCGAGCATGGGTATCGCCGTGCCAGGGGCCATTGCGGCAAAGCTGGCCGAACCCTCGCGCGCCGTCGTGGCAGTGACCGGCGATGGCGGGTTCCTAATGAATTCCCAAGAGATTGAGACCGCCATGCGACTTGGGCTCGCCCTAGTGATCCTGGTTTGGAATGATGGTGGCTACGGACTGATCGAGTGGAAACAGATGGCGGCCCATGGGCGAGCATCGAACGTGCGTTTCGGCAACCCCGATCTCGTCAAATATGCCGAGTCCTTCGGCGCACGAGGTTATCGAATCGAGCGCACCGACCAGTTACTACCGACCCTGCACGAGGCCCTGGCCGCGAACACCGTCTGCGTCATCGATTGTCCTGTAGATTACAGCGAGAATATGAAGCTGACAGCGAAACTTGGTGAAATGGTCTGCATGATTTAATGTCTAGATTTTTGCAAATCGCTCAGCTAGGACATCCCGTCCTTCGGCAACGTGCCTCGGAGATTGACGACCCTCAGCGGCTCGAGATTCAAGAACTCATTGATGACATGTTAAATACGATGGCCGACGGGAACGGTGTCGGTATCGCGGCGCCGCAGGTTCATGTCGGCAAACGTATCTTCATCGTAGCTTCCAGACCAAGCCTGAGGTACCCGAATGCGCCTGAAATGGAACCGACAGCGGTGATTAACCCGCAGATCACATGGACGTCTGACGAAACCCATAGCGATTGGGAGGGTTGTCTCAGCGTCCCCGGGATTCGTGGTTTGGTGCCTCGCCATAAAGAGATCGGCATCGCATTTACGACTCGAGATGGAAAACGCGTCGATCAGCAGTATTCGGACTTCGTGGCTCGCGTTTTTCAGCACGAGTACGATCATCTCGAAGGATTGTCATTCCTTGATCGAGTGGAATCGACAAAAAATATAATAACTGAGAAAGAGTGGCTTAAGCTCAATCTGGCCTAAGGGCTATCACGCCGGGATGGCTTCGGGCCAGTCTCAAAGCGCAGTGGTTTTCTATCCCCCAAACTCCATCGCATAGTCCGTTGTCGTTGTCGAGACGTCTTCTGGGCCGAAGTTGATATGCGATACGCGACGTCGGATCTGTCCCTCAAGCTTGGCGGCGTGCAGGTCGCTCGACGCAACCTTACAGTTGGATACATTGCCGTCGGGTTCTATCGTGATGCGCAGCACGATCTTGCCCGTGATACCGGGGTCGTCTCTTAAGGCGCGCTTGTAGAGTATATACAGGCGATCCTTCTCGGTCTCGATAATGCGCGAGATCTCCGCGAGGTCGCGTGAGGGTATGGGGGGAGGCTCCGGGAGCGCCTCGACAGTGTTTTCGAGCGCCTGGTCCTGGACCTCAACGGTTGTGTGGTCCTCAAGATCGGTCTGATTCATGGCCTTAGTGATTTCGATTGCGTCAATGCCCCCGCTATCCTGGCGCGCCTTGGCCTCAATGACGGAGGGCTGCTTCGGTGTGGGTGTCACGTCGTCTGCTCGCTTCAAGGGGCGCTGTTTGGCAACCCGCTCGACCGCCGAGTTTTGCCTGAGCGCCGAAAGGTCCTGGCTTAGGGCCTGGATGTTGGCTCGAGCCACGGCGCGCGCCTTGGCCTGTGCAGCGGTTATCGGCTTGGTTTTGAAGACAGGCTTGGGCGGCGCTGGTTTCGGCTTTGGCTTAGGTTTGGGCGCCGGCTTTGCAACCGGCTTGGGTTTGGGCTTCGCCTTCGCCTTGGGTTTGGGCGATTTTGGTTTAGGTTTTGGTTTCGGTTTCGGTTTTTCCACGGGCGCTGGTACGGGCTTGGGGGGTGGCGCTGGGGGGAGGATCAGTTTGGCGCTATGGGGCTTCAGCGACTTGATCGTCGACTTGGCGATCTCGGGATGAGGTAGCATCGGGATCAGTATCGCGATGAGCATGGTAATAACGATTGCGCCCGAAAGCAGGATTCGAAACCGGCGTTCCTCCTTCTGGTCGTCATACATCGTCCCGAGTAGCGAGGTCAGCCTGGCGCTGGCCGATGCGTCTAGGGTGATATCCGGAGTCATATCAGAGGCCATATCAAAGGCCATATTACGACCGCCTTGGGCTGCTGACGACGACGAGAGAGATCTCTGTGAACTGAGCCCGAGAACAACTGGTGAGGATGCGTTTCAGGAGATCATAAGGGACCTTTGAGTCACCCATGATCGTGATGCTTTTGGCTTTGTCGTCCGCCCGGTTTCCGCGCAGAGCGACGAGCGCCTCATCGAGCGGCTGCAGTCCGGTCTGATCGTCATCGGACAGCACGGCCGGGATCGACATGATGTTGCTTCCCTGCACGAGGATTGCCTCGGGCGTGATCATGATGACCGGTGTGATCCCCGGGAGTTCGTCTGTCGCGGCCTCGGGCAGGTGGATGGCGCGGCTGTTGGGGAGGTTCGGAGCGGGTGACGAACTCACGAGCAGGAAGAACACCAGGATCGTGAATATATCCATGAGCGAGACCAGGTTCAGGGCTGTCACGTGTTTTTGTTTGCGATGATGGCGCGCCATGCGGCGGGCGCGTCTGGACATCTTCATCGTGTCTGCGCGCCCTTGTCGTCGTTGGTCGGATGGGGACCGTTTCCTTGGGGTGCATCGGCGATCGAGATATCGGGGAAGAGCTCGGCCTCGACAAGCGATGCTGCCTCGACGATGCGTGTCGAGCGAACCTTATCCATAACCTGAATCAGAGTGTCATAGTCGGTGTCACGTTCAAACAGTAGCGTGATCGCCTTCTCCTGAGGGCGCAGCGACTTGATCTGCTGCAGGACTTGATCGAGCCGTTGATAGTTATGCTGGCCGTTTTTGTCAGGCACGATCAAGGGCTCCCTGCCATGGTCGGCGACCTCAAGTTGGCCGGCGCGCACAGTGACCTCCAGCGCCAACGGCGGGACCAGTTGCTGGTCTGGTTGCGCCTCCGGCAGGTCGAGTTCGAGGATGGCGAAATGGGAGAATACCGCGGTGATCAGCAGGAACGGGACCAGGATCACCATGAGGTTCATGAATGCGGTGATATTCATCTCCGCGGGCGCGTGCGCCCGGTATCGCCGCCAACGGCGAATCATCCCTTGGTGCCTCCTTTCAGAGACCAACTGCAGGCATTGAGGAACTTGACGGCCTTCATCTCCAATCGGTCGATGATTTCTGTGGTCTGGGTCTGCAAAAAGGCATGGACCACGAGCAAGGGTATCGCGACAATCAGGCCGAAGGCCGTCGTGTTCATGGCGACGGAGATGCTGGCCGACAGCATGTCCGCCTTGGCGGCTGGGTCCGCCGATGCCACGGCCGTGAATGCGCGGATCAGACCGATGATGGTGCCGAGCAGTCCGAGCAGGGTTGCGATATTGGCGAACAGGGCCAGGTAATGGGTGCGCTTCTCCAGCCGTGGCATGACCTCCATGAGGCCCTCTTCCATGGCCGTCTCGATCTCCTCCCGATGCTCGGCCGTGGGTACGCGTTCCAGCCCATAGCTGATGATCATGGCAAGCACTGACGAATTACCCTCTGTCATCTCAAGGGCGCGCTGATTGTCTCCAGCGGCGATGACCGGCGCTAGTTCGGTCCAGAGTCGCTGGTTCGCTACCTGGGTTTGGCGCAGAAACAGCCAGCGCTCCCCCGCGATCGCGATACCCAGTGCCAGGACCAGCATAATGGGGTACATAAAGACACCGCCGTCTTGAAAAAAGGCGATGATCGCGTCGAACATCTGCATGTTTATTCCTCCTGTGAGACCGTGTTTCGGTCATCGGCCCGGACAGCGGCGGAACGACCCAATATGGCGTGATAGTTTACCTGGCGCCCCAATTCGTGTTCATCGACGGTCCTAAGCCGTCCATGCGGCGCATCATCGAGCCAACGCTGATTCACCTGCAGCGTCTGTCCCCGATGCTGCCAGGGTAGGATGAACAGGGCCTGTGGTAGTTCGTCGGTCGCGCCGGTTGTAGCCATAGCCTCCGCTTTGCCCTGAGCAGTCCAGGACAGGATTAGCAGTGCCATGAGCAGCATAACCGTCGGTATATGTAGATTTTTCATAGCTCACCGTCCTCTCGACGACGCTCAATGTCTTTGATCCACTTGGCGACCTCCTTGTCCTGGTTGCGGAGCGACTCGTAGGCCTGAAAGTGGGGTAGGGCCCGCTTCGGATCCTGAAGATATAGCTCGAGCAGGATGCCCAGATTAAGCTCAGTATTGGCGTGCTTGGGGTCGAGCTTCAGTGCGGTGATATAGGCCTGTTCGGCTTCTTTGAAACGGCCCATCTCACGATAGACCACACCGAGCTGGTTATGGAGCTCGGCATGCGTGAAGCCGCGCTCCAGGGCAGCCTTGAAGGCAGCCTCGGCATCCTCGAGCTGATGGGTGCGCGCGTAGGCGATACCGAGGTTGGTGTAGAGCTCGGCGCGTTCAGGATGGTTTTCTATCTGCCGTTGAAGGGGCTCTATGGCGTCCTGGAAACGTCCGGCGGACATTAGCTCCACGATGGCCTGGAGGGCGTCATCGGCCGTGGCTACGTCGGTAGTCGCGGCTGTCGCGTCGACTGCCTTGCCTGCGGGCGGTTCAGGCCGAGCGGTTGGCGCGACCGGTCCTTGGGTGCAGGCCGAAAGCAGAGCGATCAAGGCCAGGAATGCCGGCAGGCGCAGGTTCCATTCACAGGCATCGGCGGGACGTGTCTTAGCGGGATGGGTTTGGAGGACTGGGCAGGATAAAGTCATCATATTGTTCCTTTCGACGATAACGAGCGGGAAAGAGTTCTCCTAGTTGTTCCAGGCTGGACTTGATCCAGCGATTGTAGAGTCCTTGGCGTATACGCTTGATATTATCCACATGCAGGCCGATGGCCTGTTCCTCCAACGGATAGGCTTGCTCTTCAAGGGCGGCATTGTAGTCTGCCAAGTCGTCGTCAGATAGCCCCTGCGGCCGTTCCGAAGCCAGGATCGCCCGGCCGAGGTCGTGGAAGATCTCACCGAGGCGGAAGGTTGCTGCGGTCGTGACTTCGGCGATGCCATAGTCAGCGGCCGCGCCGTAGGCATCGAGTGCCGTCTCCATGGCCTGACGCTTGCGGGCCATGCTTTGTTTGAGCGGCCGCGCTAGGTGAATTTTTCGGTATTGCCCGCCCAGAATTCCCGCAAGCTCCAGGCTTGCCTGGGCAGCGAGCAGATGAGGGCCTTTGCTGCCCTTGTCGGCGCGGATAATCTCCTCAAGCCAATAGCGCTGCATGCTGGGTTGTTGGCGCGTCGCAAACAGGTCCGCGAGGCGACGACGAATTCCCTGGGCGGTGTCGATTGGGTCGGGATAGATGATTAGATAACGCCGGTAATATATGGCGGCCTGATCTTGTTCGCCGAGGGCGTCGCGCAGCTCGGCAGTCGTTCTAAGGGCCTCCTGACGGACCGGAGCGCTCTGATCACGGTCCTCAGCGATTTGTGCAAACACCTCTGCGGCACGGCGTTTATCACCGGTCTTGAGCAAGGCAAGGGCGAGTTTTTCGCGTATGCCTTGCAGGCGCGCCTTGCCCACGTCACCGACCTGGAGTCGCTCTAGGGTCGGGATCGCGCCGGCCCAGTCCTGTTGAACGAGCATCAGTGTGGCAGTGTCGTAGGCCGCAGTCAGGTCGATTCGGCTGTCAGGCGCAACCTTGTGGATGCGCTGAAAATGGACGATGGCGGCCTTGGTATTGCCGGCCGCTCGCGCCTGCGCGCCCTGTTTATAGATACTGGCGGCGAGTTTTTCCCTGATGTCGTTGCGCTCGGTCTCGTCGCCACCAGGCAGCTTCAATCCCTGTGTCAGTGACTGTTCGGCGAGCAGGTAGTTTGCTTCGTCATAGTTGATGTAGCCCTTCATAAGCCAGGCAGCGCGCAGCGGGACTGTGGCTGCTGTCGGTTGGAGACCGATGATCATCTTGGCAAGGCCCAAGGCGTGTATTTGATCTCCGGAATCAAAGCGTTGCTGTGCGATCTTGGCCAGTGTGGCCGCGGCTTTTGGGTGTCCTGGGAAGTGAATAGCGAAGCGCCGGGCGCGCTTTTCAAAGATATTGAGTGCTGCTGGTCCGTTATCGCTTTCGACGAGGGTACGAGCCTGAAGAGCCGCATAGGCTGCCTCAGCGGCCTTGGGATGACCGGGGAACTGATAGGCGAAGGCTTCGTAATGTTCGCCAGCAGCTAGGTATTGTCCGCTGCTGTAGAGCAAGTCAGCTAATAAATACCGCATGTCCGGCGCCTCGGCATCGCCTGGGAACAGGGCGAGGTATGCCTCATACCAGGTTGCAGCTATCTGATAGGCTTCCTTGCTGCCGGTTTTTTGGGCCAAGGCATGTTCGTGGCGGGCCAGTTTCTTGAAAGCATCCCTTAGCTGATCGGCCAGCCAGACACTTGTTTTCGGTGAGTGAGACTGCCAATAGGAACTTGGGGCGCCAAACTGATACCCGAACTCGGCCAATGTCCGCCAAGCAGCATCTATCTGTCGAAGGCGAAGCTGGAGCTCATGAATGCGCAGCCAGAAATGTGCGGCTGGCAGAGTTTGCGGGAAACGCCGGGTGTAAAGCTGATAGACCGTGATTGCATCCTGGGCGCTACCACGTTCCAGTGCGCGTTCGGCGATGGATTGATATATCAGATAGGTCTGTTTTTCCGGGATACCCTGCAGTACTGTGTCGATCGCGGCAATTCCGCCCAGGTGTTCGACGCACAGGGCGATGGCCCTCAGTGTGTCGTCGATCAACGCGCGCTCCGTCTTGGGTAGTGTCTCAATTTCCTGGCCGTATTGTGCCAGGGTTTCCATTCGTATATTCATGAGTTCCGTGAACGTGCCTACGGAGGCCTGGAAACGCCCCAGTTTGTAGCGCGCCCATCCCAGTTTATAGCGGACATGAAGATGGTATGCAGACAGGCCACCTGTCGACAACGCGGCTTGGTAGGCGTGTTCGGCCTCGGTGTAACGCTCCTGAGAGAAGGCATATTCGCCGAGACGGAACCAGGCCTCTGGCGCATCTGCGGCCTTGGGATGTTCCTTGACCAGTCGTCGCAGGCTGTCAGCCATGCGCTCGTATCTTGCCATCCCAGCGAAGGCCTGGGCCTGGGCGTAGAGGAGCGCGTCGTCATCGGTAACACCCGCTCTGATCAGTGATTCATAACCGTCCGCAGCGTTCCGGAAAAATTGCTCGGCCTGGGCCAGGTGGCGCTCATCGAGTGTTTTTGCCTCGCCAGCGCGCAGGTAGAGATCTGCGATCCGGCGTCGGGCTAGCTGGCGTCTGGGGTCGTCCGTTGGTGCAGCATCAAGGAAGCCCTGATACTGATGGATGGTGTTGAGGATGGGTTCGCCGCGTTCACGGTCGTGAACGATGACGACGGGGCGCTTGCCAATTTGGCTGTGTGTCTCCGACTGAGTTGCCGGCGGTGGTGTCGACACGGTGCCGCAAGACGCGAGCAGCGGCACGAGCAATAGCGGATGAATTCGGTGAACGATCACTTCGTCTGTTCCACCTGGTTATCCAGCAGTACCGCGTATTCGAAGCGGGTGGAGAGCAGGTCCCGCTCCAACACGGAGAGATGCAGCTCGACGACCTGTCGGAGTATGGACGTGATTTCGGCTTTTTGGGCCGTGATGAGAGGTTCGAGACGCTGCAACAGCTTGTCCGGAAGGTCTTGTTTTCGTAGCTCCAGCAGGGCCTGCGCATCAATCAGTTTCGTATGAAAGCGGTTTGAAGCGATCTGTTCCAGGGCGTAGGGCGCGGCGGGAACGCCGTTTATATCCTGGGCTGAGAGCCGATCTTGTCCTGTAGTCGGTGTGATGCGGTCGATCCAACTCGGGTCGGCGAGGTCGTTGAGCGCACCTGATAGGTACGTAATCGCCCCTTCGAGCTGTTTCTGAATAGCGGCAATGTACGTGACTGCTTCACTCGTGGCGTCGAGCGCCCCTAGCGCAGGAGGTAGCGCCATCATAGCCTTCTCGATAAACGGGTCCGTTGGCGTCCGACGCGCAAGTTCCTCCCAGAGTCCGATAGCTTTTCGGGATTGCTTGGTGGCCATATAGGCCTTGGCGAGTTTGTAGTAGGCCTCGGGCGCATGGACGCTGTCATACTCAACTTGTTTGAGCATGCGAATGGCCGCCTGGAAATCCTGCGCATCGAGCAAGACTCGACCCAGTGTGATTGCGGCTAGATTCTTCATCGCAGCGTCACTGGCTTTTGGCCCGGCCAAATCTGAAAGGATGCTGATCGCCTCCTTGTTCGCGCTAGATGGTCTCCCGGAGAGGAACAGGGCAGCGAGATTGTAACGGTCCAACGGCGTGGCTCGTGCCTTCCTGGTCAGCACGTCGCTTAGGTATTTGATGGCGGTATCGTGCTTCCCCGTTTGGATGGCGATCTTCGCCAATAAGCGCTCGACTCGCGTACCGCGCCTCAGGAGGGGGATCTGCCCCAAGGCAGCTTCGGCCTCTTTCGAGTACTCCCGGATATACCAGGCCGTTGCCAGTTCAAACCAGAGTGATTCCCTTATATTTAAGGGGACGCGCTTGCCCGAGGAGGATGTCAGTACGGTTTGCGCCCCCTGAGGGAGGCCAGCGGCAATCAGTTGGAGGGTCAGGCGTGCAATGGCATTGGTATCGATTCGGCCATTCTGGTAGCGCGCGAATAGCTCTTCCAGCTCGGATCGCTGGCTAGATGTGGTTTCTGAAGAGGCCAGTGCGGCGACGTATTCCAGATAGTCCATGCGAAGGATCTGGATATTTGCATCGAGCCTGTGTGTCATCCCTGAACCCGTCGCGCTGTCGGACAATGGTCCAGCTGGTGCTGCACGGGTATCCAGAGACAAGATCAGTAGCAGGCAGAGCAGGATCGGCATGAATATCCGGTGTCGGTATGGATGTCTAAATGGGCTACCATGGGGACATTGCTTCGTGGATGGGTCTCTATTCAGATGATTAGGTATGGCCGACAGCATTATAGCGCCGATTCTCCGACACCCAAGAATATCGACAAGGACATGACGTAAAAGTTTTGAAACATGATGAAATTTGCCATAGCACCGGATAGTTATAAGGGCAGCTTAAGCTCGATCGAGGTCGCGGACGCCATCGCGGCGGGGATCGGTCCGTCTCATGAATGCGTCCTCTGTCCGCTCGCCGACGGTGGCGAGGACAGCACGGTCGTGCTTGAGCGCCACATCAAACCGTCACGATGGATCGCATGTACCAATAACGATATGCCCGCTGTCGAAATCCCCGTATTCGGCCTGGACGGGCGCTCGGCAGTATTTATCGAATCGGCGCGACTCATTGGGCTGCATCACCCGGATATGACGTGCTTACCGATTCAGCGGCGCGGCAGTGCGGCCCTGGGGAGGGCCATGGCCGACGCACTCGAGTACGGTATCGAGACGATTGTCGTCGCCCTGGGTGGGACGGCTACCCATGATGCGGGTCTCGGTTTACTAGCCGCCCTGGGCGCGCGCTTTCTGGATGCCTCGGGGCGACCAGTTACGGAGGATCTCGATGGTCTCATGGCGGTTGAGGCCGTCGACATATCGAGACTCCGGCGTTTCGTCGAGACTCAGCTGATCGTATTGTGCGATGTCGAGACCCCACTCACGGGCCCTGAAGGGGCGACACGAGTATTCGCACCCCAAAAAGGCCTGACCGCCAATGAGATAGAGTCCGTTGAGGCCGCCGTCGAACGCCTCGCCGGTTTTTGCGTATTATCGGGCGGGCCGGGTAGCAATACCCCGCGCACGGGTGCGGCAGGCGGTCTGGGTTTTGCGCTTGCGCTACTTGGTGGGCGACTCGTCTCCGGGGCCGATTGGATCATCGACCGCTGTGGTCTCGCTCGGTTCCTGGCCGGGGCGGACTGGCTGATCACGGGCGAGGGCCGCAGCGATGCCCAGACCCTGGCCGGCAAGCTCCCGCTCCGGGCGGCGCGGTTGGCAAACGAACTCGGTGTCCGGTCGGCATTGATCTCGGGGTCGATCGACCCCGCAGTAGCCGACGCGCTCGAACGGTGGTTCGAGCGCCAGTACGCGGCTGCCTCGCCTGAAGGTCGACCGGCCACGGCCGAGCGTATCTCAGAGGTTGCTGCGGGTTTGACCCGAGCCCTTGGTAACTGATTATATAGTGGACCGATTCGTTCGCCTATTTCGGCTCTTCCCATGACACTCAAAAACACCCTATCCGAGGCGCACAGTCCCTACCTGCTGCAACACGCCGACAACCCCGTGGCCTGGCAGGTCTGGAACCACGACAGTCTCGCCCAAGCGCGCGCAGCCGGTCTGCCTATTCTGCTCTCGATCGGCTATTCGGCCTGCCATTGGTGCCATGTCATGGCTCATGAGTCCTTCGAAGATGAAGCAACGGCCGATGTCATGAACCGCTTGTTCGTCAACATCAAGGTCGATCGCGAGGAACGTCCGGATCTCGACAAGGTCTACCAGCTCGCCCACCAGATCATTGCCCGCCGTACAGGCGGCTGGCCGCTGACGGTATTTCTCGATCCCGTAACGCTCGCCCCGTTCTTCGCAGGGACCTATTTTCCGCGCGAGCCGCGCTACGGAATGCCGGCCTTCAGAAGCATTCTCGAAAAGGTTTCCGAGTACTTTCACGGCCACGCCGAAGACATCGCGGCTCAGCGCGAGGAATTGATCGGGCTTCTGCAACGCGCCGATGGCGATCGGCCGGGCGCTTCCAGTAGCGAGGCGCATCTGGACGCCGCGCCGCTCGATATGGCCCGCCATCAGATCACTCACCAGTTCGACGCCGAGGAGGGCGGTTTTGGCGGCGCGCCCAAGTTTCCGCATCCGGGGCATATCGAGCGCCTTATGCGCTATTGGTCCGAGAGCCGGAACGCCGGTCGCGAGGATGAAGAAGCCCTGCGCATGGCCTGTTTCAGCCTGGAGCGCATGGCGGCTAGCGGCCTGTTCGATCAGGTCGGCGGCGGGTTCTTCCGTTATTCCGTCGACGGCGCCTGGGAGATACCGCACTTCGAAAAGATGCTCTACGACAACGCCCAGTTGCTGCCTTTGTATGTCCAGGCCGGGGTCGTGACGGGCGATCAGGTCTATACTCGCGCCGCTCGCGAGACGATCGACTGGATGTTGCGCGAGATGCAGGGGCCCAGCGGCGGCTTCTATTCGACCCTGGATGCCGACAACCCGCTCGGCGAGGGTGCCTACTACGTCTGGGAGCGGAGCGAGGCGCGCGAGCTGCTCGGCGACGACTATGCCGATTTTGCTTCCTGTTATGGTTTGGATCGACCCGCCAATTTCGAAGGTCGCTGGCATCTGCGTCGGCGCGGCGAGCCGGCCGCAGCGGATGCGGTTATGATGTGTTGCCGCGCGCGTCTCATGGCTCATCGCTCGGAACGTCAGGCCCCCGGTCTTGACGACAAGATCCTACCGTCATGGAACGGTTTAGCCATCCGCGGACTTGCGATCGCGGCGCGGCATGGTCTTGGCGACGATTGTCTAGCGGCCGCCGAACGGGCGGTCCGTTGTATCCGCGATTATATGTGGCGCGACGGTCGCCTTGCCGCCGCGATGCGGGGCAAGCATGTCCACATTCGCGCCTACCTCGATGACTACGTCAACCTGATTGATGCCCTGATCGAACTACTCCAGGTGCGTTGGGATGCCGACAATTTTGCCTTTGCCTGTGCGCTCGCCGACGCTGTGCTCGCGCATTTCTCCGATCCCGAACGGGGTGGCTTTTTCTTCACGGCCGATGATCACGAGACCCTAATCCATCGCGCCCGGCCTTTTGTCGATGACGCGGTACCGGCCGGTAATGGTGTTGCAGCAAGGGCCCTTGGTCGTCTCGGTCACGCGCTCGGTAACAGCGCATATCTCGATGCTGCGGCCGGTACACTCAAGTCCTCCTGGTCAGAACTCAGCGACGTGCCCTATGCGCATGACACCCTGTTGACGGCGCTGGAGGAGCAGTTGTCACCGCCTCAGACTATCGTGATTCGTGGTTCGGGTACCGGTCTCGCTGCCTGGCATCAGGCAGCCCTTGAAGGTTATGTGCCGCGACGGCTCGTCTTTGCCATCCCCAATGATGCCGAGGGTTTGCCGAGCGGGCTGGCTGGCTGTGCGCCGGCGAATTCCGGCTGCGTGGCCTATTGTTGCTCAGGGACGCAATGCGAGCCGCCTATTGAATCATTGGAAGCGCTGCGAGCGCGCCTGGAGCAAGGCCTATGAGACGGCGGGTTATTGCTTCGATGGCGGCCGTTGTGTTGCTCGGTGGGTTTGCGTTGCCGTCCTCGGCTGGACAATGGCTGGACGGTTGGCGACAGACCGAAACTATGGCCACGGCGCGCGCCGGTTCGGCGGCCGTTGCAGAGAATGGATCGATCTACGTCCTGGGCGGTGTCGACGGAGTTGATTTCCTGCCTACGGTCGAATGGACACGTATCAAGCCAGACGGCAGCGTCGAACCTTGGCGGTTAGGACCGTCAATGCAGACGGCTCGCGGCTTCTTTGCTGCCGTGGCGGTCAACGGTTGGCTCTATGCCGTAGGCGGTGGCAACGGTCCTCATGGCAAACACCTGCTGGCCTCGGTTGAACGTGCGAAAATTCAGTCGAATGGCGCACTAGGTCCCTGGCAAACCGAATCGCAAACGCTGAGTCGGCCCAGACGATGCGCCAAGGTCGAGGTCCTGGACGGTTATCTGTACGCCATTGGCGGCTTTGACGGTAATCTACTCGATTCAGTTGAGCGGGCGCGAATTCTACTCGATGGCAGTTTAGGTCCCTGGCAGGTCGAGCCGGGACGTCTGACCATGCCGCGCTATATCCATTCAGCAGAGCGTATCGACGGTGCGCTCTATGTCGTTGGGGGTCATAACGAACGCGAGGGAACGGGCCTGCACGCCGTCGAGACGGCGCGGCCAGGGGGCGATCACTCCTTGGGTGAATGGCATTCGCTCGAAGCGCTGCAGCATGGTCGATACGGGCTTGCGACCGCGACAGATCAACACCTACTCTACGCCCTGGGCGGACTGGACGGCGCGATCTATAGCGACGCCGTCGAGGTCACGCAAGTTCGGAACGACGGTGGTTTGAGTCCCTGGAGGTCGGCCACGGCACTGTCCTCTCCGCGTGCCAATCTGTCGACCGTCGTCGCTGGGAACAGGCTCTATGTCATCGGAGGCACCAACCGGAACGGCTATTTCCGCACCGTCGAGTATGCCGACATCCGGCCTGACGGCCATCTCGGCATCATGGCCTCCGACGAGGAGGCGCGCGGTTATCGGCTGCTGCAGGAGACCCGGCATGCCGTTAAGGCCCAGCCTTTGCCGCATTCAGGCAAGGTGGTTGATGTCATTCAGGCCGGGGCCTATACCTATATTCAGGTGCGGGAGGACGGCCAACCGCTATGGCTTGCCGCGCCGAGCATGGACGTGAAAACCGGAGATCGGCTGGGTTTCAGTCGTGGACTCACGATGCAGGGTTTTCATAGCCGCATGTTGAACCGGGACTTCGATGTTATCCTGTTCGTCGAGAAGGCGCGGGTGCTGTAGCGAGAGGTGATCGGTAAACATGAGTGAACCAAATGGCGATTCGCCTGAGTCGATTTATTTTTTCACTTTTCACAAATGCGCGAGTACGCTGTTCAGTTCCTATGTCCTGAAAAATATCAGTGGGTTGCTGCACGTCGATTACGCGACCGAACTCTATTCAGGCGACAGGAATTTCGACGACGCCCTGCCGTTCGAAAAACGGGGTTTCGCCTATGGTCCGATTAGGATGAGCGCCGGCGCGGGTTCTCCCGTCGAAAAGTTGATCGTGACCCCCACGACGAACGCCGACTTTATCCGCGACAAGAGCGCGATCTTTTTTGTCCGGGACCCTCGTGACGTCTTGGTCTCTCTGTATTATTCGTTCGGCTATAGCCATGATTTCAGTCCAATAAAAGAAATCAGGGAGAAACAGAAACGCGACAGGGAGCGAATCCTATCCAACTCAATTGACGACTATGTCCTGAATGAGGTGGAAACGAGGGCGGCTCAGTACAAAAAACTTTACGAAATATCGCGGATTCCCGAGCGTGGCGTTATCCTGAAATACGAAGAAATGGTCGATGACTTCGACCGCTTTATGGAGAAATTCCGGCGCTTCGTAGCCATAGAGGATTCAGTGACTCAAAGAATTTATGAAGAAAGCCGGCCCAGGGAAGAGGAAGCGATATATGAGCATAAACGTTCGGGCAAGGTGGGTGGGTTCCGGGATAAACTGGACGCCGGTACGATCGATGAACTCAACCGGAAACTCGAAGAAGTGCTGGCGCTTTTCGATTACGAGCCGTAGCTTTTTGGGCTTTCCGTTAATAGAGAATTAAACGTGATAGGAAAGAGGGGGAATCTTGAAGCGTAGAGACTTTTTCCGACATGCCGGCGCAGGTGTGTTGGCGGCAGGGGGGCTGGCCGCAGCCGGTCAGGCTGAGGCCAAGCAACGTTTTCGCTGGAAGCTCGTTACGACCTGGCCACCCAATTTCCCGATCTTCCAGGATGGCGTCAAGCAGTTCGCCAAGGACGTCCGCCGCATGAGCGGCGGTCGGCTCACGATCAACGTCTTCGCCGGCGGTGAGCTGATCCCGGCCCTGCAGACCTTCGACGCCGTCTCACAGGGCAGCGTCGAGATGGGGCATGGCGCTGCCTATTACTGGGCCGGCAAGATCCCGGCCGCGCAGTTTTTCACGGCCGTGCCCTTCGGGCTCAACGCCCAGGGCATGAACTCCTGGTTCTATGGCGGAGGCGGTCTCGAACTCTGGCAGGAAGTCTACGGCGCGCACAACCTCGTGCCGTTCCCAATGGGCAACACCGGCGTCCAGATGGGCGGCTGGTTCCGCAAGCGCATCGACAAGCTCTCGGATCTCAAGGGACTCAAGATGCGCATCCCCGGTCTCGGCGGCAAGGTCATCGCCAAGGCCGGCGTTAACCCGGTCCTGCTGTCGGGCGGCGAGATCTACACGGCCCTCGAGCGAGGCACCATCGATGCCACCGAATGGGTTGGCCCGTTCCATGATCTGCGTCTCGGCCTCTACCGGGCGGCAAAGCACTACTACTATCCGGGCTGGCACGAGCCGGGCCCGGCGCTCGAACTGACGATCAACAAAAAGGCCTGGAAGTCGCTGCCTAAGGACCTGCAACTTATCGTCCAGACGGCCGCCATGGCCGCGAACCTGAAGATGCTCTCCGAGTTCGAGGCCAAGAATCTGGAGGCCCTGGATACCCTCAAGAACAAGCACAAGGTCGAGGTCCTGCCGTTCCCGGCCGAAGTCCTGCACGCCCTGCACGGTTTCACCAAGGAAGTGCTCGACGAGGAATCGGCCAAGAACGCCGAATTCGCCAAGGTCCGCAAGGCCTACGAGAGCTTCCAGGCCAACAATGATGGCTGGCGGCAGATTTCCGAAGACGCGTATTCAAAGGCTTTGACGGATTAGCGATCGAATCATTCGGCGCGCATATGATTCCGAAATGGGAATGGGCGAACACAAGGTTCGTCCATGTTGGAATGCCCAGCGGAACCGTTCCTGCTAATCCCAACATGGGACTCGTGACGAGGCACTGATCCACCATGTCCGAAGCCGTCCGCCAAGCCCTGACCACTGCACTTGATGAACTTGGCGTTGGCCTCGCCGGCGACCTCGTTATGGGCCCTGTCGGTGGTGGCTGCATCAACCAAACCTATCGGCTCGACAGGGGCGATCACAGCTATTTCGCCAAGGTCAACGACCCTTCTGCCTACGACATGTTTGTGGCCGAGGCCGAAGGGCTGATCGCAATGCGCGAGAGCCAAAGCGTCCGGGTGCCTGAGGTCATCGGTTTAGGGGTTTACGATGGGCGAGCCTGTCTGATCCTTGAATACATCGACCTTCAACCCATCGGCGCGCACAACGCGGCCCTGTTTGGCGAACGCCTGGCCGCGATGCATCGGACGTGTGCGGAAGCATTCGGTTGGACCCGTGACAACACGATCGGCTCGACCCATCAGGACAATACCCGACACGCGGATTGGACGGCGTTCTGGGCCGAAAACCGCATCGCCTTTCAGCTTGAACTTGCGGCGCGTAACGGCTACTCAGGCAAGTTGCAGCGCGAGGGCGAACGTCTGATCGCGGCGCTACCCGGACTGCTGGGAGGCTACCGACCTGAGCCCTCGCTGCTGCATGGCGATCTCTGGGGTGGAAACTGTGCGGCCGATGACGAAGGCAACCCAGTGCTGTTCGACCCGGCCTGCTATTTCGGCGACCGCGAGTGCGATCTCGCCATGACCGAACTCTTCGGCCAGCTGCCCGGTGCCTTTTACGAGGCCTATCACGCGGCTTGGTCCATCGATCCTGATTACGAGACTCGGCGTGATCTCTATAACCTTTATCACGTCCTGAATCACTTGAATTTGTTTGGCGGTGATTATCTGCACCAAGCCGAAGTCCTCATGGGGCGTCTGCTCTAGCGTATAGGATGTAGGCTTGAATAAAGCTTGCGAAACCCAATATTTACTCTCAAATGATCATGTAGGGTTGTCCAACTCCCGGCTGCCGCGCTATCCTCGACGGAAAGTATAGGCATTGAAGGCTTTTCGTCATGAGTTTTAGTCCAGGAATTGCGCTATCTCCATACATCCAGCCACTAGATTCGTGTCTTTTTACCTAAAGGAATGTGAGTTAATCGCCAAAAAGGCGTTTTACAGTTGAATTTTGACGAGACCGTTTTACGCAAATGGCTATATATCATGGGCTTTTTCCTATTCGCTAGCATCACAATGACGCATTAACTCATGAAATTATTAATTCGTAATCTTGCTCGTACCACTACCGAAGAAGAATTAAAGGTTCTCTTTGAGGAGTATGGGGCTGTGCAATCTTGCAATTTGGTGTTGGATAAAGCCTCCGGTGACTCCAAGGGCTTTGCCTTTGTGGAAATGCCGAAATCAGGGGAAGCTAAAGCTGCGATGAAGAATATGAATTACAAGAATATTGCCAATAACAAAATTCGTGTTAAAAAGGCTGAAGATAAAAAGGTATAACAAGGCACTCAAAATGGATGCCGTAAGCGTAGCCCCTTCGCTTCGTGTTATTCACAAAACAGGTTCCATGATCTGTTTTCGTAATGGTGATAGCGAAAACAGAATTACATTCTTCACCATAAAGAGAGATTACACAGTATGAGTAAAGGTACAGTTAAGTGGTTTAACGCTGATAAAGGCTTCGGCTTTATTACTCCGGAAGATGGTGGGAAAGATCTGTTTGTTCATCATTCAGAAATTCAAGCCGGTGGCGGTTACGCTACATTAAATGACGGTCAGGCTGTTGAGTTTGAAGTCGGTCAAGGCCAAAAAGGACCGTGTGCAAACAAGGTTCAGCCCCTGTAAGAGATAGGCATAAAGCGAGCCAAGCAAGCGGGACCGCCTTTTTGGTGGCCCCATCTTGGCTCGTTATGTTTCCTCGGAATGTGACAAAACCCTAAAATAGAGGGTCAATAAGGCTCTAGTCCTTCGATAATCCTTCAATTGCTGTTTAACAGGCTC
>CAZASZ010000019.1:0-32811 GCA_964487925.1 uncultured Gammaproteobacteria bacterium | reverse complement strand
CCTGCGCTCAGGTTAGGTTCGACCAAGAATGTGATGCAACGCGATATGCAGGGTTATCGGGCAATCGTACTCGACCTATTCGGTGTGTACACCAAACACCAAAACGTCCCTTGACAAGCACCCTAGAACAAGGTCCCAACATTGGGTATTTTGGTTTTTATGCACACCATCAGGCACTTGATTAAAATGCCTGTCCGACGCGCCGGGAATTCCCTGACAGAAAACCTAAAACATGTAACTTATTGTTTTTCATAAACTATAAAATTCGTCTATTTTGTCACCAATCTGTAATGAATCCTTAAGCTAAGGGGTTTCGCGAGCTGGAATCTGAGTTACTCCACAATGTTATCCACAGGAACTGTGGACAACACGAAAAGCCAAATCAGGACAGCAGCTTACGTGACTATCCTAAGTCCTTTATGATATTTCCGCTGTAAGCTGAGATTCACCTTTCTATGCGCACGCAACTCAAACCCCATCCCCATTTGTCGCCATCCTGAGATACACTGGACGCCATCGCGAACTCACTAAACGAGACAACCACCATGAGCCGCTTCTGGTCACCTATCGTTCATCAACTAACCCCTTATACCCCGGGCGAGCAGCCGCAAGACCGGCGCTATCTCAAACTCAACACCAACGAGAATCCGTACCCGCCCTCACCGCGCGTGACTGAGGTGCTCAAGGGCTACTATATGGATAGCCTACGGCTCTATCCTGACCCGGAGTCCGCCAGACTTGTGACGACCATCGCCGCACATTTTGAGACGACGCCCGATCGAGTCTTTGTCGGCAATGGTTCTGATGAGATCCTAGCCCATTGCTTCCATGCCTTTTTCGGGCGTGAATTGCCGCTACTGTTTCCGGACATCACCTACAGTTTTTACCCCGTCTACTGCGGGCTTTATGGCGTGGACTTCCGAACCATACCCTTACGAGATGACCTCTCGATTGCGATAAGCGACTATACGGTAGCCAATGGTGGCATCATCTTTCCGAACCCCAATGCCCCGACCAGCCGATTATTGGCGCTCGACGAAATCGAGCAGCTCTGCCAGTGGCACGCAGACTCAGTCATTGTCGTCGACGAGGCCTACATCGACTTCGGTGGAACATCAGCCGTCCCGCTGACCAACCGCTACGACAACCTGTTAGTCGTTCAGACCTTCTCGAAGTCGCGTTGCCTGGCAGGACTCCGTATCGGTTACGCGATCGGTCATCCGAAACTGATAGAGGGGCTAAACCGGATCAAGAACTCCTTCAACTCCTACCCACTCGACGCTTTGGCCCAGGCAGCAGGTATTGCCGCGATCAAGGATCAAGCCTATTTCGAAAATTGTTGCCGCATGATCATCGATAGCCGCGACAGTCTCAGCGCAGATCTCACCGGGCTAGGCTTCAAGGTACTGCCTTCGGCTGCAAACTTTGTCTTCGCCCACCATCCTGACGCGCACGCCAGCGCACTTTACCAAGCGCTCAAACAGAGCGGTGTTCTTGTACGCTACTTCGGCAAGCCTCGTATCGATGACTACCTGCGTATCACCGTGGGCACGCCAGATGAGTGCCGAATACTAGCCGAACGGCTACGCGCAATCCTGACACGAACGTGAATAAGATAGCCGCAGTCGCGGCAGCGAATGTCCGCGACATTCTGACATCGGCGTTCGAGCACGACCCACGCGATCAAGCCGTGATCGTTCATGACGACGATTGCGATCTCGCAAATATATTGAGTCAAGCTTACCGATGCTGCCTGCCGAATGCCCGCCTGCTGGCCTATCATGCCCAGACGCCGGAGCAGCTCATCCCCACTCTGATGGCGCTGCCGCCCGGCAGCTTGGTGGTTCTGATACAGTCTAGCCGTTTCCAGCTGAACGCCTTTCGAGTGCGGGTAGAGCTCTTCAAACTCGGCCTAAAGGTCATCGAACATCCCCATCTTGCCCGCATGGAGGGAGACGAGGTGACGATCTATATAGACTCGCTAGCCTATGACCCTGCTTATTTCCGCGACACGGGACACGCCCTTAAGCAACGCATTGATGCGGCCGGCGGGGGCACTATCCATACAGGGGACGATTGCCTGGCGTTCGATTCGCCTTTTGAATCGGCAAAGCTAAATGTCGGCGATTACCGGCATATGCGAAATATCGGCGGTCAGTTTCCCATAGGAGAGGTCTTTACCGAGGCCAAGGAGCTGGAGGCTGTATCCGGTCGCATCCGAATCGATTTCTTTGGGGATAGGCAGTTCTCCGTCAACCGACCCGACCAAGCAATCACACTAGTAGTCGAACACGGTCACGTCACAGGCACAGAACATACGACCGAGGAGTTCGAACGGGTACTTAAAAACATTCGCGCCGATGAAGGCAAGGTCATCGTTCGTGAGCTGGGTCTCGGCCTGAACCGTGCCTTCTCGGCATCCCGAACGGTGTGCGACATCGGCACCTTCGAACGCATGTGCGGCATCCACCTATCGCTCGGCGCCAAGCACCACAGTTACCCCAAACCAAGTATTCGCAAGCGCGATGCCAAGCACCACGTCGACGTCTTCGTCGAGAACCCCGTTTTTCGGCTTGACGACGTGATAGTCTTCCGAGACCGGGCGTGGGTCGTCTAAATCAGCAGACCTAGCGCTCGCCGAAGCCATCATCGCGATGGCTCATAAACTCGGAATCAAGGTCATCGCTGAAGGTATCGAGACCGAAGGACAGCTTAGGCTGCTGTGCAATTACGGCCAAGGCTATTTGTTTGCCATGCCCATGAATTTGAATACTTGCTGAACTCTAAACAGTCCTTCGCGTCGATTGATTGGAACTAGGTGTCCTGACACAAAGGTACGCCAAAGGGATATGGCGGATTCAGACCCCCAGGTGCCGACGGGGACTGAAATCGAACGCCTTGGCAAATTCTTGATAAGCCGCCTTCTCCGACTCGCCGTCTGCCGGAGGCAGCGCGAGTTGCAATACAACGTAGAAATCTCCCGCCTCGGCTGCCGGTATACCTCGCCCCTTGAGACGCAGTTTACTGCCCGCAATCGACCCCGGAGGGATACGGACATCGACCTTGCCTGATGGTGTCGGCACGGTCACGGACGCCCCCAAGGCGGCCTCCCAAGGCGCCAATGGCAGATTCAGATAAACATTCTTGTTGTCAACGGTATAGAAAGGATGCGGCCGAAACTCGACCTCCAGATACAGATCACCAGACTCGGCCTTGCCTACACCAGCGCCCCCCTGACCGCTCAAACGGATATGCTGCCCCTGGCGAACACCCTTGGGTATCCGAACATTCAGGGCCCGCTCCTTGACCGTGGGGCGCCCATCGGCGCCGACCTCACTGTGCTTTAGAGTCACGGTCCGGGTTGTGCCCTGATAGGCATCCTCAATATCGATCAGGATCCGGGCATGGGTATCATCACCACGGACATGCGCCGCACGCCCCTGGCCCGCACCACCAAATCCCGCATGGCCAAACAGGCTCTCGAAGAAGTCGCTGAAACGATCTGCATCTCCCGCCGAGAAACCACCACCATGGAACTCGAATCCCTGATCCCAGCCCGGAGGTGGCCGAAAGTCCTGTCCATCCTTCCAATTGGCGCCCAACTGGTCGTAGGCCGCCCGTTTCTCCGGGTCCTTGAGTACCTCATAGGCCTCACCAATTACTTTAAAACGGGCCTCGGCATCAGCCTCCTTGCTGACATCAGGATGATAGCGGCGGGCGAGCTTGCGATAGGCGCTCTTTATCTTATCCTGGGCAGCGTCCCGCTCGACCCCAAGGACCTTGTAATAGTCCTGATATTCCATACTCAGGCAGTCCGATCCGGGGTCATCCGGCGGGCTCCGTAGTCATGGCGCCACGGAAGGCAAGCTTCCCTTCTTCGACGTCTACATCGATGGTTTCGCCCGATAGAAAACGACCGGCCAGTATCGCCTGGGCCAGCGGGTTTTCCAACTGCTGCTGAATCGCCCGCTTGAGCGGTCTAGCGCCATATACCGGATCGAATCCGGCCTCTCCGAGCTTGTCGAGCGCAGCATCCGAAACCCCTAGTTCGAGGTCACGGTCGGCAAGGCGGTCGCGCAGCAGACCTATCTGGATATCGGCGATGGCCCGGATCTGCTCACGCTCTAGAGGATGAAAGACCACGATCTCGTCTAGCCGATTGATGAATTCCGGCCGGAAATGCTGACCGACGATCTCCATGACTTGGCCCTTGATGGTCTCGTAATGCTCTTCGCCAGCGATCTCCTGAATGACCTGGCTGCCAAGATTCGAAGTCATGACGATGACGGTATTGCGGAAGTCGACCGTACGTCCCTGGCCATCGGTCAGTCGGCCGTCGTCGAGAACCTGCAGCAGGATGTTGAAGACATCCGGATGGGCCTTCTCGACCTCATCGAGCAAAATCACGGCATAGGGCCGACGGCGCACGGCCTCGGTCATATAACCGCCTTCCTCATAGCCGACATAGCCTGGAGGCGCGCCGATCAGCCTCGCCACGGAATGCTTTTCCATGAACTCTGACATATCGATCCGAACCATGGCCTCCTCGGTATCGAATAGGAACTCGGCCAGGGCCTTGCAAAGCTCGGTCTTGCCAACACCCGTCGGCCCCAAGAAAAGGAAGGAACCGTTAGGCCGATTAGGGTCGGCCAAACCGGCGCGTGAGCGTCTGATGGCATCGGCAACGGCCTTGATGGCCTCGTTCTGACCGATGACGCGACGGTGGATATTGTCCTCCATCTGCAACAGCTTCTCGCGCTCACCTTCGAGCATTTTCGAGACCGGGATACCAGTCCACTTGCTGATCACCTCGGCGATCTCCTCATCGGTCACATTGGTACGCAGCAGATGCATCTCCTGAGTGTCGACCTGATTGGCGATTTCGAGCTGGCGCTCGAGTTCGGGGATCTTGCCATACTGCAGCTCGGACATCCGGCCCAGGTCACCGGCACGGCGTGCCGCCTCTAGATCGAGCCGGGCGCGGTCGAGCTCTTCTTTGATATGGGTGGCGCCTTGCAGAGCGGCCTTCTCAGCCTTCCAGACCTCATCCAGATCGGAGAGTTCACGCCCCAGACGGGTGATATCATCCTCGAGATCGGCCAGGCGTTTTTTGGAGGCATCATCACTCTCCTTCTTCAGAGCCTCGCGCTCGATCTTGAGCTGGATCAGACGGCGATCGAGGCGGTCCATCTCCTCCGGCATAGAGTCGATCTCCATGCGTAGCCGCGACCCCGCCTCATCGATGAGATCGATTGCCTTGTCGGGCAGTTGGCGGTCGGTAATATAACGATGCGACAACATGGCCGCGGCGACGATGGCCGGGTCGGAGATATCGACACCGTGGTGGAGTTCGTACTTCTCCTTGAGTCCGCGCAGAATCGCGATCGTGTCCTCGACACTGGGTTCGTCGACAACGACCTTCTGAAAACGCCGCTCCAAGGCGGCGTCCTTCTCGATGTACTTACGGTATTCATCAAGCGTCGTCGCGCCGACACAGTGCAGCTCGCCGCGCGCCAGGGCGGGCTTGAGCATATTGCCGGCGTCCATAGCGCCCTCTGCCTTGCCGGCGCCGACCATGGTATGGATTTCATCAATGAACAGGATGATATTGCCCTCCTGCTTGGACACATCGTTGAGCACCGCCTTGAGGCGTTCCTCGAACTCGCCACGAAACTTGGCGCCCGCGATCAAGGCCGCCATGTCGAGCGACAGCAGACGCTTGGTCTTGAGTCCTTCGGGGACCTCACCATTGACAATGCGCTGAGCAAGTCCCTCGACGATCGCGGTCTTACCAACGCCTGCCTCGCCGATCAACACGGGGTTGTTCTTAGTCCGGCGCTGCAGGACCTGGACGACGCGGCGGATCTCCTCGTCGCGACCGATAACAGGATCGAGTTTGCCCTGTTCAGCACGCTCTGTCAGATCAACGGTGTATTTCTCAAGGGCCTGGCGCTGTTCCTCGGCATTGGGATCATCAACGCTCTGGCCACCGCGCACATTGTCTATGGCCTGCTCGATCGCCTGCTTATCGGCTCCGGCTTGACGCAGTAACGCGCTGATCGGACCCTTGTCGTCAATAGCCGCAAGCAGGAACAACTCACTGGAGATGTACTGATCCTTGCGGTCCTGCGCCAGCTTGTCGGTCACGTTGAGCAGACGGCTCAGGTCGTTCGAGACATGCACGTCGCCAGCCATGCCTTGCACCTGAGACAGGCGATCCAGGGCCTCGCCGAGACTCGAACGCAGTTGATTAACATTGGCCCCGGACTGGGCCAATAGGGGTCGGACCGAGCCTCCCTCCTGATTGAGTAGCGCAAGTAGCAGGTGTGCGGGTTCGATGAATTGGTGGTCGCGGCCTACGGCCAAGCTCTGGGCATCGGCCAGGGCCATCTGAAACTTACTCGTCAGTTTGTCCATTCTCATGGGCAGCCTCCTAAATATCGCGGATGTTCATGACTCAACCCGGTATCGCCGGACACGTGCGCGCACCGACCTTTTCAACCGAGTAGGTCTCTTCTTACCCTTAGATATGATGGGCCGAACCGCTAATTTCAATCCCCTGCTCTATATAAGGCTTACAGCTCGTCATTGCGACATGCGCTTTAGCGTGCGATTGAGCACGGCCGCTAACAAAAACGGGGGTGACACACACGCATCACCCCCGCCATTTCGTCCTAATGCGGCTCAGCTCCTATTCCGTCTCGGATTTTGCAATGTGATTCAGGCGCTCGTCCGTCAGCGTTTCCATGAAGGCAACGAGATCCGAAATCTCCTGGTCGGACAATTTCAGTGGACGTATAAGGAGATCCTGATTGGGGTCTTTCGAGTTTCCACCCTGGTTATAGTGCTCCATGACCTCCTTCATGGTCGCAAGAGCGCCGTCGTGCATGAAGAAACGGAACGAGGCCGAATTATAGAGCGACGGAGTCTTAAAGGCGCGCTTGTCTGAGTCCTTCTTAGTGACTGCATAGCGACCCAGGTCCTCCTTCAAAGGACCGACCTGAGGCACACCGATGTTGTGGAACAGGTTGTCGGTCATGAGCGGCGGCGCATGGCAGGTCGTGCACATGGCTTTGCCTCGAAATAGCTTGAAACCGCGTTTGGCCGCGCTCGAAATCGCCCATTCGTCACCCTTGACGTAGTGCTGGAAAGGGGCATCGATCGCAATTAACGTCCGCTCAAACGAGGCGATAGCTTTGGCGATATTCTCCTGGCTAACGTCACTATTAAATGCATCCTTGAAGGCCTTGCGATAGGACTGATCCGCAGCGACACGATTGACGGCGCCATCGACGTCGCCGCCCATCTCGCCAGGCGCGGAGATCGGTCCCATGTAGCCAGACAAGGCGCCGGTCTGCTCCTCAAGCGACGCAGCACGGCCATCCCAAAATTGACTCGTGTAATAAGCCGAATTGACCCAGGACGGCGCCCAGCGCCCCAACTCACCGCCATGCCCGAATGCACGCGAGGTATGCCCACCGCCACCGGCAAAGGGCAAGTGACAACCCGCGCAGCTAATCGAGCTATTCTTCGACAGGCGAACGTCAAAAGTCAAACGATGGCCTAATGCGATCTTAGCCTCGTTCTGAGGATTGTCCTTAGGCACAGGGACCGCCGGCAGGATCCATTCCGAAAGGTCTTCGGCGAAGGCAGAACCGGGCATCATAAGGCAGGACAGGGCCGCCGCAGCACCGGAAATGCGTAATCTGTTTTTCATCTTTATCACCTCTATGTGTTGAAAAGTGGATTTATGGAACGACTCAGCGAGCGGGTATCACGGTCATTAATTCCCGCTTGTGCTCCTCTTCCTGGATTAGAATGTCTTCAATGACACGGCGCAGACCATACTCCCGCATCTGCTCGGCCTGATAGATACGCTCTTTGTAACGGATAATAGCGTTGTCCTCGCCGCGCAGGTCCTGGCGCAACATATCCTGACTGTCAGGAGAGACCTCAATATCCTCGACCCGATAGGTAGGCATGCCGCCCAGGAAATCGATCTGTTCTGAGAGCATGACCGCGTGCTGCATCTCCTCCTGTGAATGGATGACCAGCTCCTTCTGGATCCCCTCGTACTCAGGCCCCGTGATGACCGAGGCGTGCTGTATGTACTGAATGGCTGCGGCATACTCCCATTCTAGGTCCTTGTTGAGCTCCCAAATCAATTCTTCGCGAGATATTGTCATCGTCTGTCCTCCATTGTCATGATCGAATCAGCATATTCATCCGCCCTCCCCGTGTCTGTAACCACAGCACCGAAGCGACGTCGATGTAACCAGTCTATGCCCGATGCAATTTAACTGTAAAATAGATTATCTGGCATAAATCATTCTGTTTTTTAGAATATAAATGAATCCTCCACGCAGGACCCAACCATGCACCTCCCAACGATCAAACAACTGCGCTATTTCGTCGCCCTCGTCCAATATGGGCACTTTGGCAAGGCCGCGCAGGCCTGCTTCGTGTCACAATCGGCCTTCAGCACGGCAATCCGGGAGTTCGAGACACTGCTAGGCACCCGGCTTGTCGACCGAACCAACAAACAGGTTACGATCACGTCCTCGGGGCGCGATATTGCCAATCAGGCGCGGGTCTGCCTTAACGACCTCAAACAACTCGTCACGATGGCCCAATCTCACCGCAATCCGTTGTCGGGAAGACTCCGACTCGGTGTCATCCCGACCATAGCGCCCTTCCTTTTGCCGGGCATTTTGCCGGCCCTACGCAAGGAATTTCCGGATCTGAAACTCTACCTGCATGAGGATCTCTCCCCGCACATCTATACAATGCTCATGAACGGCGAGCTTGACCTGATCCTGATAGCCCTGCCCTATACCTTGCGCGGCGTAGAGATCATGGACCTTTTCGCCGACCCCTTCTACCTCGCCTGCTGCAACAACAGCCGGTTGATTCAGGGCGACCGTTACGATATTGAGGATCTACCCCAGGAGAGTATTCTGCTTCTCAAAGATGGCCATTGTTTGCGTGACCATGCGCTCGCGGCCTGCGAGCTACATTCTCCCGAGCAGGTCAGCCCCTTTTCCGCGAGCAGCCTGCTGACCCTTGTGGAGATGGTCGACGCCGATCTCGGAATCACCTATCTGCCCGAAATGGCCCTGAACTCCGCGCTGTTAAACAATACCCACATCCGAACCCTCCCCATGACAGAAAACCGCGCCCGTCGAATCGCCCTTGTCTGGCGTCAAGGCAGCGCATTCGATGAACCTTTTCACCTACTAGGCCGCTTCATACAAGAGCAACAGGCGGCAAGATAATGCCGTCGTATTAAGACGAAGTTAAATCAGTCCGGGGCCAGTTGTGATAGTTTATGTAGATCTACTCAAGCCATGAACGCGCGAGCAAAACGCCATGAAACCGATATTTAAGTCGCCATTTTTCGGCGCCCTATATCCTGGTCTCCGATACCTGATCTCGATAACGATGTCCCTGAGCCTCCTGGCGGGCTGCGGGGGTGTCGATAAGATTGTTTTGACCAATGGCGCCACCTCGGGTCCGGTCAATCCACTAACAATTGCCAGCGCTGACTTCCTCTTTTCAAGCGGAACAAGCTGCAATTCCTCCCTGGCGCTCACCAATCCGGATGCACAGTCCTATCAATTCACCTATCGCTACGACGGCCTCAACGCGGCGGGCCGAACAATTGCCACAGTCGTTTTCCAAAACACCATTGACCCCAACACCACGCATGTATTCGACAGTAGTTGGCAGATATCGCCGGCATTGAACCTAACTAGCTGTACGAGTATTACTAAGGCGATCGTTAACGGCGTCCCGTCGGTAACTCTGGTCGCCCCAGTCGCAGTCCGTCAAACCGGCGTCACTCAAGTCGAAACAAGTGGATCTGGTCGCGAACCCTTCAGTGGCGTCTGGATCAGTCGAGGTACGACATCAGCCTGGGCGATCAACGTCGACAAGCAAGGCGGCATCTTCGCGCAAGACGGACGAGGATGCGTGGTCGAGGGGGCCATTGGCCAGCCGACAGGCGTCGACGGGGTTTTTCATGCCGACCTCAGGCGTACCCTCTGCGGCCAAGGTCTGGAACACTTTTCCGGTGTCGCGCTTGTTGACCCAAGTAACCCGCTCGATCTATACATCTGGTCCCACGATGCCCAGGATCAACAGTTCGACCTCGTCGCAACACGCTAGGCATCTTCACACCAATCACCCCAAAATGCGGGTTGTGTATACGGGTGTGTATGCGTATATTCGGAGGAGTCGAGAATAAACGGAGCGCATTCCACATGCAGACCCAAACGAATCTCGTTAGAAAGCAGTACCTGATCTCGGAAAGCAACATCCGCAAGATTGAGATGCTGGCTAGCGCCAAGGGCGCCTCGGCAGCCGAGATCGTGCGCCGCGCCATTGATGCCTACGACCCCCACGGCGCAGCCGATATGGAGGCGCCGGAATTGATGCAAGTGGTCCATGAACGCCTCAAAGACGCCATTACCGCTACTCGCAAAGCCAAACGCCAACTGACCCGGACCCTGGATACGCTTGACGCCGGACGCTCCTGATGGCGAGCTGGAAGGACATCCTCATGGACGTACTCAAACTGACCGATGAGGTCAAACAACTCAACGAGCTGACCGGCAAGCTCAACGAACGTACGATCGACATCGATAAACGCTTGGTCCGTCTCGAGACCATGGTCGAGATCGCGCAACACTCAGGCGGTAACCGCCTGAAATAACCATAGGCCAGATCGCATGAAGGCCTCGCCCCGATATCACCAACCCGGTACACTGCAATGAAGCGGACCCGCCAAGGATTCTGGGATCCATTCATGGCGCGGTACATGAACCCGGAACGCCGTATCGCGCTCTATCCGCCATTCTGGCTCATGAGGATCCAGGTCCTCGAACGTAGCGAGGATTGGGGCCATATCCGGATCCGGCTGCCACTCGGCCGTTTGGTGCGCAACGGTGCCGGAAATATGTTCGGCGGCGTCCAGGCCTGCTTAGCCGATCCGATACCCGCACTTGCCTGCCTGCATCGCTACCCTGGCTACCGCATCGCCGCAAAACGGCTCGAATTCGACTTTGTCCGAGTCGGAAATTCCGACCTTATACTGCATTTCGATTTCCCTGAGGACATCCACGAAGCCACCACGCGAGCGCTCGCGGAATCAGGAAGGGCAGACCCCCGTTTCGAGATGGCCTACGCACGCGCCGATGGTCAGATCTGCACCCGAATCGCCAACACCGTGGCCATACGCCCCAGAGGCTACGTCAGCCACTTGGAGTCAGAAAAACTATCAAGCCGGGACAGATCAGGCCCCGCAGAGCCATCAAAGGAAACCCACGATGAACGAACATGATGTCGCGATTGAGACAGCCCAGCCGGTGACAGCCAGTGTAATCTGGCTGCACGGTCTGGGTGCGGACGGCAATGACTTCGTACCTGTGGTGCGCGCCCTCGGCCTGCCAGCGAATATCGGGGCCCGCTTCATTCTGCCCCATGCCCCGGTGATGCCAGTGACGATCAATGGCGGGATGTCGATGCCTGCCTGGTATGACTTCCGTGGCATGAACATCGCCGATGCCCCCGACAGGGAAGGTATCGCAAGGTCGGTGACCACGCTCAACCATCTCATCGACCGAGAGGTAAAACGCGGCATCCCGAGCGAGCGAATCGTCCTGGCCGGATTCTCGCAAGGCGGCGCCATCGCCCTTCAGACGGGCCTCACATCAGGGCGGCGACTGGCGGGGATTCTCGCCCTATCAACCTACCTACCGCTGCCGGATGACCTAGCGCCCGCTACCCCTGGCGCGCCATCAACCCTTATGCTCCACGGCGATCACGACGGGGTGGTCCCGATGCCGATCGCGCAGATATCGAAACGACATTTGGAAACGCTCGGATACGATGTCTGCTGGCGGCAGTTCCGCATGGCCCACGCAGTTTGTCAGGAGGAAGTCGGCGTGATCCGAGACTGGCTTGTGGAGGTGTTGAACCTGAACGGCGACGCCCCCAACCCGGGCCATGACTGAGCCGGACGACAAACGCCTGCGCGACGACGCCGATGCATTCCGCGCCGCGATGAAAGGCGTAAAGCCCCTGTCGACCGACAAAATCGCACCCCCACCGCAACGCCCCCGGCCCTGGGACAGGCCCCGGAACAGACCTGAATCCGTGCAGGATGATCCCGTTTCGGACCCCATTACAGATGCTCCTCGGGAAAACCACACCCTTGGCGCCTTCGACCGCTCGCTCTATGCCCGCCCAGGCGTCCAGCAGCGCGTCATCCGCCGACTGAACAGGGGTCAACTCATGATCAGCGGCGAACTCGATCTGCACGGCATGACGATCCGCGAGGCCAAGCCTAGCGTATTGGCATTTCTACAGGGGATGCGTGGCGAAGAAATGTGTTGCGTCCGGATTGTCCACGGCAAGGGGCTGGGCTCGGACAACGCTAAACCCGTGCTCAAGAATCAGCTCGACCACTGGCTGCGCCAGCTCCCGGAGGTGCTAGCCTTCAGCTCGGCGCGCCGCGACGACGGCGGCAGCGGCGCGCTGAATATTCTCCTCAGGCGTCTTTGAAGCCTTGAGGAATGCGGCCGTGCCAGTCCGTTGCCGCCTGGAAACGATGGGCGATATTGAGCAGGCGCGCCTCGGAAAAATAGCCCCCGATCAATTGCAGACCAACCGGGAGTCCGCCAACCAATCCGCACGGAATGGACATAGCGGGCAAGCCAGCCAGATTGACAGCGATCGTGTAGACATCGGAAAGATACATCGTCAGCGGGTCGTCAACCTTACTGCCGAGCGCGAAGGCCGGAGTCGGCGCGGTCGGCCCCATGATCACATCAACCTCTTCGAAGGCCTGCCGAAAATCATCGCTGATCAAGCGCCGAATTTGCTGCGCCTTGAGATAGTAGGCATCATAATATCCAGCCGACAGGACATAGGTCCCGATCATGATACGACGCTTGACCTCATCCCCAAAACCTTCTCCACGCGAGCGCTTGTAGAGGTCGAGCAGGTCGGTCGGGTTCTCGCAGCGATGACCAAAACGCACACCGTCAAAGCGCGACAGATTGGAAGAACACTCGGCTGGAGCGACAACGTAATAGGCCGGCACGGCCATATCGGTATGCGGCAGACGAACCTGCTTTACGCTTGCCCCCAGACCTTCGTAGACTTTAACCGCTGCATCGATAGACTCAGCAACCGCGCTATCCAAGCCCTCTGCGAAGTACTCTTCCGGCAAACCGATGCGCAACCCCTCGAGACCATCCTCAAGCGTAGCGGTGTAGTCGGGCACAGGCTCATCGACACTCGTCGAATCGCGCTCGTCGAAACCGGCCATGGCATTCATGAGCAACGCCGCGTCCTCGGCCGAGTGGGTCAACACACCGCCCTGATCGAGGCTAGAGGCGAAGGCAATCATACCGTAGCGCGAGACCCGCCCGTAGGTGGGTTTGATGCCTGTCAGCCCGCACATAGCCGCCGGCTGCCGGATCGAGCCGCCGGTGTCGGTACCCGTTGCAGCCGCAGCCAGGCGTGCCGACACCGCAGCCGCCGAGCCACCCGATGAACCACCCGGCACGCAATCAGTGGACCAGGGGTTGCGAACAGACCCATAGAAGCTCGTCTCGTTCGAGGAACCCATGGCGAACTCGTCCATATTGACCTTACCGAGCATGACACAACCGGCCGCTTTGAAGCGCTTTACCACCGTCGCGTCATAGGGCGCAATGAAATTATCGAGCATCCGCGACCCGCAGCTCGTGCGCACCCCGTCGGTACAGAAGATGTCCTTATGCGCGATCGGGATCCCGGCTAACGGACCAGCGGCAGCATTGGCACGCAGCGTATCGGCCTCTCGAGCCGTAGCCAGCGCCAAATCTTCGGTAACGGTGACATAGCTGTTCAGTTCACCGTCGTGCCGCTTGATGCGATCGAGATAGAGCTGGGTCAACTCAACACTGGAGATGTCACCGCTGGCGAGGGCGGCCGACTGTTCGGCTAGGGACTTGCTGTACATTGATATCACCCGGGTTATACGTACATGAACGATGTCTTTTCGGGAAAAGCGCGCTGCACATTCACAGCGTTAGATCCAGAGTCACACAGACCCAAAATAGGACAGAGCTACTCGATGACCTGCGGCACCAAATACAAGCCGTCCTCGACCTGCGGTGCAATGGTCTGAAAATGGTCGCGCTGATCGATCTCGGTCACCTCATCCGGACGCAGCCGCTGCACGGCATCGAGCGGGTGAGCCATGGGACCGACGTTCGTGGTATCGCAGGCGGATAGCTGTTCCACAAAGTCGATGATCCCGGACAGATCGTCGACATAGCGAGGCGCCTCTGCCTCGGTAATCTCCAGTCTGGCCAGATGGGCAATCTTTTCGATATCTTCAGTCTTCAACATATGCTTGAACACCCTGAATGCCTACCGGTAAACGGAGGCCTGAAAACGTCCGAACAACGCAAATACAACCTCCGGACCGCGAACGCCGTCACCATATCGGAAAAACAACAGTGACCCATGATTATCGCTGCGAAAGGTATCACAATTATTGGTCTTGCCCAAAGCACAACCCACTGCTAGAGTAAGCCGTTTAATTTAGGGGCCGCTGTATACTCAGAACGGGGTGCGGCGATGACACCCAAAACCATCTATACCTCCCAGTTCAATCATTAATTACATTTATAACTAACCAGAGCGGACGGCTAATGTTCTTCAAACGGCTTCGGGGAATGTTCTCCAACGACCTTTCCATTGACCTCGGAACGGCCAACACACTAATTTATGTACGTGGGCAGGGGGTAGTCCTTAACGAGCCATCTGTCGTCGCCATCCGTTATGAGGCCGGCAGCGCGAGCCAACGCTCCGTTGCAGCCGTCGGTGCGGAGGCCAAACTCATGATTGGCCGCACCCCGGGCAACATCACCGCCATCCGCCCACTCAAGGACGGTGTTATCGCAGACTTCACGGTGACGGAGAAGATGCTTCAGCACTTCATCCGCAAAGTCCACGAAAATCGCTTCCTGCGCCCCAGTCCGCGCGTGCTCGTCTGCGTTCCCTGCGGATCCACTCAAGTCGAACGACGCGCGATCCGGGAATCGGCCGCCGGCGCGGGTGCCCGTGACGTGTTCCTGATCGAAGAGCCCATGGCGGCAGCGATCGGCGCCGGACTGCCCGTCGCCGAGGCCAGCGGTTCGATGGTTCTGGACATCGGCGGCGGCACGACAGAGGTCGCGATCATCTCGCTGAACGGTATTGTCTATTCCGCATCCGTGCGCATCGGTGGCGACCATTTCGACGAGGCCATCATCAACTACGTGCGCCGCAACTATGGGAACCTGATCGGCGAGGCCACGGCCGAGGTCATCAAGCACAAGATCGGTTCGGCGTATCCGGGTAACGAAGTCCTTGAGATCGAGATCCGCGGCCGCAATCTGGCCGAAGGCGTACCCCGGACCTTTACGCTCAACAGCAACGAAATCCTGGAAGCCCTTCAGGATCCGCTCTCAGGCATCGTGGGCGCCGTCCGCACGGCCCTCGAGCAGACGCCGCCGGAACTCGGCGCCGATATCGCCGAACGCGGCATGGTGCTGACCGGCGGTGGCGCCCTGCTGCGCGATTTCGACAGACTGCTTTCCGAAGAGACCGGGCTGCCGGTCTTCGTCGCCGAAGACCCTCTGACCTGCGTGGCGCGGGGCGGCGGTCGAGCTCTCGAGATGATCGACGAACACGGTGGCGATGTCTTTACCATGGAGTGAGTGTAAGCTATAGGCAAGTCACGATCGGCACCTTGAGGATACGAAGTGCATCCTGACGGCCCCCGAACCGTTCGAGCCCCTTTCAACGCATCGTGAAGTAGAAAGCCGTAGCCCTTTGAACCCACTTTTCATTCGAGGACCATCCGCCAACCTGCGCCTGTTTATTCTGGTGGTGGTGTCCATCGCACTCATGGTCCTAGACGACCGCCAGCAGTACATGCACGTCGTGCGGACTACCTTGACGGTCGCGACCTATCCGATCCGCTACCTGATCGACCTGCCGTCGTCGGCTGGCGACTGGCTGTCCGAGACCTTCGTTTCGAGACGGAATCTAATGCTTGAAAACGAGGCCCTGCACCAAGAGCACCTCGAACTCAAGGCGCGAGAGCAAAAGCTGTCGGCGTTGGAGGTCGAAAACGCCCGTCTGCGCGCCTTGCTCGGTTCAACGGCGAAGGTTCAGGAACACGCCATCATCGCCGAACTCCTGGCCGTCGACATGAGCCCGTTTTCCAGACAGATCGTCCTCAACAAAGGCAGCCTGAATCATGTCTACGAAGGTCAGGCCATGATCGACGCCCACGGCATCATGGGGCAAATCATCCATGTCTCGCCGTTGCAGAGCACGGCTATCCTGATTACCGACCCGAAACACGCGCTGCCGGTCGAGGTCAATCGCAACGGACTACGTTCCATCGCATCAGGAACCGGCGAAACCAACCGCTTGATCTTGGATCAACTGCCTAACAATGCGGATATCCTTCAGGGCGACCTGCTTGTGACATCCGGACTGGGGGGACGGTTTCCGGCCGGATACCCTGTCGCCCGCGTCACCGAAGTTGTACGAAATCACGATCTCCCATTCGCCCATGTCAGCGCCGAACCGCTGGCGGCCATCGAGAGTAGCCGCGAGGTCTTACTGATCGCGCAGCCGGAGCGGCCTAGCATCGAACCTCCGCCGGCTCCGCCCAAGAAGGCAGAAAAGAAATGATGCGTCCCACAATTCATCGTGGCGGTATCGTGGTCTTCGCCAGCATCGTAGGCGCCTTGGCCCTGTCCATTATGCCGCTCCCCGGCGCCATTGAGGCCTGGCGTCCGGAGTGGGTTACGATGACGGTAATCTACTGGTGTATGGCGACACCAATGCGCTTCGGCGTCATCCTCTCATGGACGACGGGACTCATGCTCGATGCCTTGCGTTCGGGCTTACTGGGACAACAGGCCATGGCGCTGGCGCTGATCGGCTACATCGCACTGAAGTTCCACCGCCGAATCCGAGTCTTTCCACTCTGGCAGCAATCCGGGACGGTGTTCATCCTGATCATGCTGCAACAATTCCTGCAGATCTGGATCGACGGCTTCTCGGGACATACTGAACCCATGTCCAGGTACTTGCTGCCGACGATCTCCAGTACCCTGCTATGGCCGGTCGTGTTCACGATCCTGCGCTACCTGCGCCGCACCCTCCACGTTCATTGATTGCTCAGCGCTACCAGCTAGATGGCGAATCGCGTCGAACTCAAAAACCACATCCGGGAAGCCCATATGTTCAACCGCCGGGCGGTGACGGCCATTGCCTCCGTCCTGATCCTGTTCGCGGTCATTATTGTCAGACTCGTCGACCTCCAAATCATCAACCACGAGCATTTCACGACCCTGTCCGATGCCAATCGCATCACGATCAACCCGATCGCTCCGACCCGCGGCCTCATCTTTGACCGTAACGGAGAGATCCTCGCCCAAAACCTGTCGGCGTTTAGCCTGGACCTGATTCCCGAACGCGTACCCGACCTGCGCCAAACGATTGAGCGCCTCTCGTCCCTCATAACAATCAGCGAGGGAGACATCCACCGCTTCCACAAGCACCGACGCGAGGAACAGCCATTCGATCGCGTCACGCTACGCTATCACCTGACCGACTCCGAGGTCGCAAGGATCGCGGTCAATCTACACACCATGCCCGGCGTCGAGGTCAACGCCGGACTCATACGAGACTACCCCATGGGAGCACTCATGGCCCATGTCACCGGCTACATGGGACGTCTCAACGTCAAGGAACTTCAGCACGTCGACACCTCCAACTACCGGGCCACGCACTTTATCGGCAAGACGGGAATCGAGAAATTTTACGAGGATACGCTTCATGGAACGGTCGGCTACGAACACGTTGAGGCCAACGCGCTGGGACGGACCTTGCGCGTCATCAAACATGTACCCCCGATACCCGGCCAAAATTTGTACCTGAGCATCGACTCCCAACTGCAGCGTATTGCGACCCGAGCGATGAAAGGCAACCGAGGGGCCGTGATTGCGATCGATCCGTCCAACGGCGACCTGCTGACCAGTGTCAGCCTGCCGTCCTATGACCCCAACCTGTTCGTGACAGGTATCGATCAGGCGAGTTACGATCAACTGAGAAAATCCAAGGCGCGCCCACTCTTCAACCGTGCGATCAACGGCCAATACCCTCCAGGCTCAACCTTGAAGCCATTCATCGGCCTGACCGGACTCGTATCGAAAAAGGTGCGCATCAACACCACTTCGTTCTGTCCGGGCTGGTACTCCCTGCCCGGAGACGACCACAAGTATCGTGACTGGAAGACCAATGGTCATGGCACAACCACGCTACGCAAGGCCATTGTGGAATCCTGCGACGTCTATTTTTATGACCTCGCCAAGGCCTTGGGAATAGACGAGATCCATGACTTCCTTGCGCTCTTCGGTTTCGGTCAGCGGACCGGTATCGATACCAGCAAGGAATCGGTGGGACTGCTCCCTTCCCGCGAATGGAAACGGCACGCCCGCCACCGCCCCTGGTATCCCGGCGAGACTTTGATCACGGGGATAGGTCAGGGCTACACACTTGTCACACCCTTGCAGTTGGCCATGGCAACCGCGACGCTGAGCCATAGAGGTAAAGGCGTGATACCGCGACTGGTCTACGCGACCCAATCCACCAACGACCAGATCTTGCACGTTCGCCCCACCCAAATGCGGAGAACGATTCGCATCCACCGAAGTAAGGACTGGGATGATATCCTGTCTTCAATGCGCGAGGTCGTCACCAGCATTCACGGTACAGCGCACGTCATACACCGCAAGGAACGGTTTCCAATAGCCGGCAAGACCGGTACGGCTCAGGTGTTCACTATCAAGCAGGATGAGAAATACGATGTCAAGGAGCTTCGCAAGCGCCTTCAAGACCATGCATTGTTCATCGCCTTCGCACCGATAAAGAACCCCCGCATCGCCGTGGCGGTCATTGTGGAAAACGGCGGTCATGGCAGTTCGGTAGCGGCGCCGATCGCCCGCCGACTCATCGACGCCTATCTGGAAGGTTCCTGACACCCTCATGAAAAAGATCGCTGAACAACAAACGCTTCAAGCGAATCTCCGGGTACGCCCGACAATCGCAAATGGAGGTCCGCCATGAGTGATATAGCGTCAAAATCACGACCGAGATGGGGCGACCGCCGACGTACGCGCTTCATAGTGCGAGGCCTACACCTGGACATTCCCTTGCTGCTCATACTGCTGGTCCTGACCGCCGTCGGCCTCGTAGTCCTATATAGCGCCAGCAGCCAGGACCACGACATGATGGTTCGGCAATTCACCCGGCTCGGGATCGCGTTTGCGGTCATGCTTGTGTTCGCCCAGATCCCTCCTCACTACTTCGAGATCTGGGCACCATGGATATACGGTGCGGGCATCCTGCTCCTCGTTGCCGTCTTGCTGTTCGGCGACGAGGGTAAGGGTGCGCAACGCTGGCTGGACCTAGGGGTGTTCCGCTTTCAGCCTTCGGAAATGATGAAGATCGCCGTACCGCTCATGGTGAGTTGGTACTTTGCGGAAAGCCCCTTACCTCCGACGGGGCGGCAATTGTTTAAGGCCCTCGTCCTGATCCTAATCCCGGCCGGGTTAATCATCCAGCAACCGGACCTCGGCACCTCGCTGCTGATCGTCAGCTCCGGGGCCTTCGTGATTCTGCTCGCAGGCATCCCATGGCGTTATGTCGGTGGCTCGCTACTTGCGATGGGCGCGATGACGCCAGTGCTCTGGTATTCCATGCACGACTACCAGCGTGCGCGGGTCCTGAACTTCATTAATCCCGAGCGCGATCCGCTAGGTTCGGGTTATCACATCATCCAGTCGAAGATCGCGATCGGTTCCGGCGGGCTATTCGGCAAAGGCTGGCTCCAGGGCACCCAATCCCATCTGCAGTTCCTGCCGGAGCGCTCCACGGATTTTATCTTCGCGGTACTCAGCGAGGAATTCGGGCTGATCGGTGTTCTGGCCCTGCTGACAATCTACGCCCTGGTCATCACGAGAGGGCTCTATATCTCAAGTATCGCCCGAACCTCGTTCTCCAAACTGCTCTGCGGCAGCCTGATCATGACCTTTTTCGTCTACGCCTTCGTCAATATCGGCATGGTCTCCGGTCTACTGCCCGTTGTCGGCCTGCCGCTGCCAATGGTCAGCTACGGCGGTACATCCATGGTGACTATGATGGCCGCTTTTGGCATCATGATGTCCATCCAGACCCATCGCAAACTCTTGTCAAGCTGAGCTGAACTCATGACCCGTCTATCGAAAACCCTTGCCCTCCTAGCTTTAGCCACGCTGAGCTTCGCAACTCCGGCCGCCCTTGCCCAACCGTTTCAGGACCGGGCCGAGGTCAAAGACTTCATCCACATGATGAGCAAAGATCACGGTTTCAACGAGCTCAAGCTGACAGCGCTGTTCGCTCGCGTCGAGCCAAGCGAAAAGATCATCTCGGCCATCACTCGCCCAGCCGAGGGAAAACCTTGGTATGACTACCGGCCAATCTTCCTGACCGAGAAACGGATCGCCGGCGGCGTCAAGTTCTGGAACCAACACCAGGATGAACTGGCCCGAGCTCAGAAGCGCTTTGGCGTACCCGCGCAGATCATCACAGCCATCATCGGCGTCGAATCCTATTACGGCCGGCATAAGGGACGCTATCGCGTCATGGATTCGTTGAGCACGCTAGCCTTCGATTATCCTGCACGAGGGAAATTTTTCCGCAGTGAACTGGTGCAGTTCCTGCTGCTAAGTCGCGAGGAAAATAGAGACCCATTGTCCTTTATGGGCTCCTACGCAGGCGCGATGGGCATGACCCAGTTTATATCGAGCAGCTACCGGAGCTATGCCGTGGACTTCGATGGCGACAATCATCGGGACCTTTGGGACAGCCCCAGCGATGCGATCGGAAGCGTGGCCAATTATATGAAACGCCACGGCTGGATCGCAGACGCACCCATTGCCATCGCAGCCATCGTACATGGCGACGACTACAAGGCTATCGTCGACCTCGGCCTCAAACCCAAGACCTCGATTGGCGATATGCGTAAACACGGCGTCGAAATCACCCGAGACCTGCCTAGCGACACTATGGCTGCATTGCTGGCATTCGAGACCCGGCAAGGCCAGGAATTCTGGATCGGTCTGGACAACTTCTACGCCATCACCCGCTATAACCACAGTCCGCTTTATGCCATGGCGGTCTATCAACTCGGAGAGGAGATTCGAGAACGGCGCGCCCACCTCGCCCTGGAACTCCCCTAATCGTGCCGACTATGGGACCACGTTATCACCCAGACCATTGCCGGCCGGCACCGCCTCAGCAGCGGCGCGGCGCGAGCCACTTTACACTAATGAGTATCGCGATGCTCATGACCGCCTGCGGCGAGGTCCCGCCCTTCGGCGGGCATATGTACGAATCTCGCGACAGTGGCCCGAGTAGGCCGATCGACCTGAGCTCTATTCGTGACGCCGTGCCCCGTGTCGAGCCGAGAAGCAAGTACGGAAACCCCGATACCTACGTCGTCGACGGGATCCGATACAGCGTACGCAAGGACAATAAGGGTTTCGTCCAAACCGGCATCGCCTCCTGGTACGGCTATAAGTTTCATGGCCGGCGTACTTCAAGCCGCGAGCCCTACGACATGTATGCCATGACGGCCGCACACAAGACGCTACCCTTGCCAACCTACGCTGAGGTCCGAAACCTCGATAACAACCGGCGCGTGATCGTCCGGATCAACGACCGGGGCCCCTTCGTGGCGGGCCGCATCCTGGACCTTTCCTACGCCGCTGCCAACCGCCTTGGCATCGATAAGACCGGGACCGGGCGCATCGAACTCCGTACTATTGACCCTGCGCAGCCATCACGCTTGGCGAAACCACCCACGCTCAGTCCCCAGGCAGCCCCTGTTCCGGCAACGGAACCTAAACTGAGCGAAACCGGTCTATATCTGCAGATTGGGGCATACAGCCAACGCAATAACGCCGAACGCACCTGGAAACGGATTGATGATCATTTCCCCGACCTGATCGGGGTTCGCATGAGCAAAGATCCGAGCACCGCGCTCTATCGGGTTCGGATCGGACCTTTGCCGAACCAGTTGAGCGCCGATAAGATCATCCAGCAGCTGGCACAGGATGGCATAAGCCACATTAAGGTCGTGACTGAATAGCATCGGCTACCCTGTCCGGAGAAGACCCGTTACAATGACTGGCATCTAACGCGCCTCCGGCGCTCATCCGGGGGCCAGTCCGCAATTGAATCCGCGACCGCCCAAGGCCGCCAAACAACCCGAAGGGAGATTCAGCAGTGATATTCCGCACCGCGCATGACAGCGCGATTTATCGAATGCCATCCGCGAGCGCGCGCGGGTTCATGCGCCTTTCCGGCTCCTTTTTCGGCCGTCTTTTGGTATTGAGCCTCGGCTTGGTCACAGCACAGTTAACGCAGGCGGCGGCCCCCCCGATCCCCCCGCCACCAACCGTCGAGGCCAATTCCTATCTGCTCGAGGACTTTGACAGTGGCAAGATTATTGTCGATCACAACATGGACGAACGCGTCGAGCCGGCCAGCCTGACCAAGCTCATGACGGCCTACATCGTCTATGCCGAGCTCAAAGACAGCCGGATCAAACTCGACGACAAGGTGAACATCAGTAAGAAAGCCTGGCGTACGGGCGGCTCGAAGATGTTCATTGAGGTCAATTCAAAAGTCAGCGTCGAGAACCTGCTCAAGGGCATGATCATCCAGTCCGGCAACGATGCCAGTATCGCGCTAGCCGAATATGCGGCCGGCAGCGAGGATGCGTTTGCCTCACTCATGAACCAGTACGCGGAACGCCTGGGCATGCTGCATACGCACTTCGTCAATGCCACCGGCTTGCCCGATCCCAACCACTACACGACAGCCCATGATCTCGGCACCCTGGCTCGCGCACTAATCCGCGACTATCCGTCCCACTACGCCTGGTATTCCCAGCACAAATTCCGTTACAACGGCATCGAGCAATACAACCGCAACAAGCTACTATGGCGCGACCCGTCCGTGGACGGCTTGAAGACTGGTCATACCCAATCAGCTGGTTACTGCCTGGTTGCATCGGCCAAACAAGGCGAGATGCGCCTGATCTCGGTCGTGCTCGGTACCAAGAGCGAGGACGCGCGCGCCAACGAGAGCCGAAAACTGCTGAACTATGGTTTTCGTTTTTACGAGACCCATAAACTCTATGCGGCCGGACAGACCATCACCTCGCCACAAGTATGGAAAGGTGCGGCCAAGTCGATCCCCGTGGGCTTGAAGTCTGACCTCTATGTCACGATCCCGCACCAGCAGTATCAAAACCTCAAGGCCAGCATGAATATTGCAGCTCCGCTCATCGCCCCCATTTCAAAGGATGCGCCGCTCGGAAACATGAAAGTCGCGCTTGACGGCGATACCGTCGCCGAACGGCCCTTGTTCGCACTACAAAACGTCGCCGAAGGCAGCCTCAGCGACCGCCTGATCGACGAAGTTAAGCTGATGTTTCAATAAGGAGCCTCTGAGCGACTCATGAGCGAACCGATCGTATATCTTAACCGCGAGTTCATGCCCCTGGCCGAGGCGCGGATATCCCCGCTCGACCGTGGCTTTCTGTTTGCCGACGGCGTCTACGAGGTCATTCCTGTCTACGCCGGCAAGGCCTTCCGGCTGCAGGAGCACCTGGACCGTCTCAAATGCAGCCTGGATGGCATCCGGCTGTCGTCACCGATGCCGGACAACGAATGGCGTAAGACCATTGAGGCACTCATTGGCCGTAATGGTGGCGGAGAGCTATCGATCTATCTCCAGGTCACGCGTGGCACAGCATCGTACCGCGATCACTCCTTTCCCAACGGGGTCGAACCGACAGTTTTCATGATGGCGACAACCAGGAAACCACCGGAGCCTGGGCTATTGAACGCCGGAGTCAGCGCCATCACACTTGATGACATCCGCTGGCGTTATTGCCACCTCAAGACCGTCGCCCTGCTACCCAACATCCTTTTGCGTCAGGAGGCGGTAGATGCGGAATGCGCCGAAGCTATCCTGATCCGCGAAGGACTGGTCACCGAAGGCGCCGCAAGCAATGTCTTCATCGTCCATGACGGTACGCTACTGACCCCGCCAAGAGGCCCTTTTCTGCTACCCGGAATCACACGAGACCTGTTGCTCGAACTCGCCGAAGAGCATGACATACCTTGTCGCGAGACTGAGATCACCCCGGATCAACTCGCCAACGCTAGCGAGGTCTGGCTAACGAGTTCCACGCGTGAAATCTTGCCCGTGACCGAGATCGATGGCCAAGCGGTCGGTTCAGGCGAGCCTGGCCCGGTTTGGGCGGCAATGATGGCGCACTATCGCGCCTATACCAATCGTCTACGTTCAGGGGAAACCGGATGAAGGACCGCGAAATCGCCGGACTAACCTTCCCCTGCGATTTTCCGATCAAGGCAATCGGCAAGGCCCGTGAAGACCTCGACGCTATCGTTTTCGCGCTCGTCCATCCCCATGCCCCCGATCTCAGTGAGGGGGCGATCCGAACCCGGCCGAGCCGAGGCGGCAATTATCTGTCGGTCACAATCACGATCCAGGCCACAAGCCAGGAGCAACTCGACGCGATCTACATAAGTCTAAGTGCCTCGGAGCACCTGACCATGGTTCTTTAGCCCATGTCCGGCGTGTCACCCGATATCCAGATTCGGCACCTGGGCGTACGGGACTATGTGGAAGTCATGGAGGCTATGCAGCACTTCACGGCCAAGCGAGACCCGTCTACTCCCGATGCAATATGGACCGTCGAGCACCCCCCCGTCTTCACCCTCGGTCAAGCGGGCCGACGCGAACACCTACTCAATCCCGGCCAGATCGCCGTCGTTCAGTCCGACCGCGGCGGTCAAGTCACTTACCATGGGCCGGGCCAAGCCGTCTTTTATTCGCTGCTTGATCTGCGCCGCCATGGCCTCGGCATCAGGGCCCTGGTCTCACTCCTGGAGAACGCCGCCATAGAGCTGCTCACCGACTACGGCATTGGCGCCGAGGCGCGCCAAGACGCCCCAGGGGTCTATGTAGAGGGCCGCAAGATCGCCGCGCTCGGCATCCGCGTCCGCCGTGGTTGCTGTTACCATGGTCTGAGCCTCAATGTCGATATGAATCTCGAGCCGTTCCGGCGTATCAACCCCTGCGGCTATGCCGGCCTCGAGGTTACACAGCTTTCTGCGTTCGGCGTCGATTGCGATATGGCGGCGATCCGCAGCCAGATGATCGCGCATCTGAGGGCCGCCCTAAACGACCGCGGCCGTTCTCTGTTATGATGGCTGACCCCGTACGATCATCACTACGAACAGTACCCCGAGGCATTGAACAAGCATGTCAGACCACAAAGAACGGCCCATCGAAAACACCGGCCAACGCGGTGCGGCCAAAGTCGCCCGGATTCCGGTCAAGATCGAGCCGACCGTAAACCCCCAGCGCAAGCCGCACTGGATTCGGGTTCGCACCCCAGCAAGTCCGCGCATCGCTGAACTTAAGCAAATCCTGCGCGAACAAGACCTGCACACAGTCTGCGAGGAGGCCTCCTGTCCGAACCTCGGCGAGTGCTTCAGCCACGGCACGGCGACCTTCATGATCATGGGTGACATCTGTACCCGACGCTGTCCGTTCTGCGACGTCGCCCACGGTAAGCCCAATGAGTTGGACCCGGATGAGCCTGTCAAACTGGCCAAGACCGTCCGTGCCATGGGGCTGAAATACGTCGTCGTGACCTCGGTCGATCGCGACGACCTGCGCGATGGCGGCGCCGCCCACTTTGCGGCCTGTATCCATGCCCTGCGCGAGCGCTCTCCCGAAACACAGATCGAGGTCCTCGTCCCAGACTTCAGGGGCCGCCAGACGCGTGCGCTGGAGATCATCGCCGAGACCCCGCCCGACGTCTTCAACCACAATCTTGAGACCGTACCCCGGCTCTACCGCCAGGCGCGTCCGGGAGCCGGATACCAGGAATCGCTGGACCTGATCCGGGCATTCAGAAGCTCCTGTTCCACGGTACCGGCCAAGTCCGGTATCATGCTCGGCCTGGGTGAAACCAAGGCTGAGGTCTTGGACGTTCTGCGTGACCTACGCGCCCATGACTGCGAACGCCTGACCCTGGGCCAATACCTGCAACCCAGTCGTCACCACCTGCCAGTGGAGCGCTACCTAGAACCTGTCGAGTTCGACCGTCTGGCCGAACATGCCACCGCCTTAGGCTTCACGCATGTCGCCAGCGGCCCTCTGGTGCGCTCCTCGTATCACGCCGACCTGCAAGCAGCGGGGCAACACGTGGGATAGGGCTTATTCGCAGGGTGTCCGTCGTTAAGCGCCAAAGAACCTGAAGCCGTCATGCCGGCTGCCGCTAACGTAACCATGCAAGCAGATCCGACCCTCAAACAGGACGCCGCCACGGATGGGGAGCATCACGGCCTGGACTATTGGGTACGGCGGCTCACCGATCGGGAAATGCCTGCCTTCGCCAATACGGCTCGCGTAGTCGCCGGTGAGGCCTCGCGTGGCGATCAGTCCGCCATGGAACTTGCCGAGGTCATCTTCCAGGACGCATCGATGACAACGCGCCTACTGCGCGCGGCCAACAGTTTTTTTCACAACCCCGGAAACGCCCAAATCAGCACCGTCAGCCGGGCGATCGTGCTGCTCGGTTTCGAAGCCGTACGGAATATGTGCCTGTCGATCGCCATCATGGACAGTCTGCTCGACGGCCCCAATAAGTCCAACGTCGTCAAACAGATGGCGATCTCATTCCATGCTGCAGTACAGGCCCGGACACTGGCCGCACGGCGCAAGGACAAGTCCCCTGAGGAAGTCTTCATCGCCGCGCTGCTCTATCACCTGGGGCATATGGCTTTCTGGTGTTTTGCAGACAAAGTGGATCCGGACGCCTCCCAACGCCTTCAGGAAAAGATGGCCCTCCATCCTGACGACCCAGCCAAAGCCGAACGCGAGGTTCTGGGTTTCGAGCTGTCCCAACTTACCGAAGCGCTCAATAACGAGTGGCACCTTAGCGGCCTGCTGGACAACGCCATCGCGGGGCGCAAAGGGAATCACCCCAGGGTCAGCAATATCACCATAGGCCATGAAATCGCGTCAGCCGCACATCAGGGCTGGGGCAGCGAGGAGATGAAAGATTTACAGCAGCGGATCGCTGAATCATTGTACCTCCCAGTCGATGACGTCACGAAAATGTTACAAGATAACGCCCGAGAGGCAGCCGACACCATGACCAAACTGGGTGCTGCCAAGTCCGGTCGCCTGATTCCCTTGCCCAGCGAACACTCGAAATCCAAGGGCATCCCGGAGCGCCCGGAAAAACCCGTTGCCAAGGATCAATTTCTCGACCCTGATCCCGACCTACAGCTCAAGGTGCTTGGCGAACTTTCGCAATTGCTCATCGAGGAGAAACCAAACCTGACCCTATTGGTAGAGATGGTCCTTGAGGGCGTCTATCGTGGTATCGGCCTGGATAGGACCGTGTTCGCCCTGCTGAGCCCTGACCGACACATGGTCAGCGCCAAACACGTACTTGGCTGGGACCGACAACAACTCACCCTGGCCTTTCGTTTCCAACTATCACAACCACCCAAGAACATTCTCGATCACGTATTGCAGACCGGCGACGCCATCTGGCACCGGGGCAAGGAAGAGGGCAACCTCGCACGGTGGGACACCGAGGAGGTGCGCAAGCTGACGGGGGATCAGGGATTCTTTATCGCTCCGGTTACCGTCGGTCACAAGGTCATCGGGCTATTCTATGCCGACCGTCACCCCAGCCGGCGCCCGCTGGATGTAGAATGCTTCTCCAAGTTCAAGCTATTCGCTCAGCAGGCCCAAATGGGGCTCTCATATCTGAAACGCTGACCATTCGATCCAAAGATCTAATATACCGTTCAAACGGATACACCCGACCTCTCCCCCTCGCCCATCCCGGATCGAGTGGATCACACCCGCGTCGCCTAGTTTTACCAGCCAACTGTCGGAAATCTTTACGCTTTCAGTCCAACCTGGAAATTTCGAAAAAAAGTAACTTGATTTCAAAATATTACGATATCAGGCGCACTTTTTGCCTGATCACCACTTGACTGGCGTAATGTCGGTCGTTGATCCAGGTAAAACAACCGAGATATATGTGTATTAGGAGCATTCACAATGGAACGTAATACGATATTTTCAAAGACTGTCAAACTGTTAGGCGTCGTAGCAATGTTCACGGCTTATTCGGGAACGGCCGGTTCCACCGCACTGTTCGACTTCAACCCGGCCAATCTCGGCGTGGCCGCCTCTTCGGGCTATGCGGGCGTCGGGATGTCCAGCGGCGGCATAGGCGTAACCGTCAACGGGCTCGTCATCGACAACGACAATGCCGGCGGCATTCTCTCCACCAGCGACGCGAAGGTGTATGTCAGTTCGTCGAACAACCTCGGTGTCTCCAGCGTTGCAGGGGATGGCTCGTTCATGGATGGCGGCAGCTGTTCGACCAACTGCTCGTCGAGTACCGACCCCGATGAAGGCCTGCTTCTCACATTTAGCCAAATCGTCAACCTGGTTTACATCAACTTCGATAATTTCTCGACCAGTGGCAGTGATGACTTCAACCTTACCGTCGACGGTAAGCTCACGCTACTCGACTTCAACTTCAACGACACGTCCCCGCTCGCATCCAACAGCGGGTTACCGGGACAAGAAGACGAGTACAACTTCAGCGGCATCTCAGGCACCCAATTCCTGTTCTGGGCGGATGGATCGTCCGATAACTTTAAGATCGACAGGATTGAAGTTCCCGAGCCGACCACCCTCGGGATGTTGGTCGCCGGTGTCGCCCTGCTGGGCGCGAAGCGTCGCGGCAAACTGATGAAATAAGGCATAGCCCTATCCCGAAAGGGTCTCAACACCCTTTCGGGATCCATCTCCGGGCGTTCAAGCCCCAATGTCCTCCCTGTATCGCCCGCATCGGGTCCATCTCAGGCAATCTGGCGGCATCAACGCGATCAGGTTTCGCCCACACGATCATCCACAGACAGCAGTTCGGCACTTTCCGGCCAGTGTCAAATAGATTACTTTCCCGCTGGCGCCGATTTCAGGTTAGAATAACGCCGTTTTTATGGCCGGGCGGGAAAACGAGTCTTATCGCTTCCTTTTGTAGACCTTCGGCCATTTCGATTAGGGATGCGGCATCGTCTCCTGTTTGACGAACGATCTGCGTTCGACTGACCTTCACGCGATGAAATGCCGGACATGAACAGATGCGGACATAATCCGGTGCCTTCGAGCTGCAATCGTAATATTGATCACCGACTTTAAACACTAACCATCGAGTACGACCATGACTGACCTGACAACTTATAGAAATATCGGCATCTTCGCCCACGTCGACGCCGGCAAGACCACGACCACCGAGCGCATCCTGAAGCTGACTGGCAAGATCCACAAGCTGGGCGAGGTTCATGATGGCGCTGCCACGACCGACTTCATGGACCAGGAGCAGGAACGCGGCATCACGATTCAGTCGGCCGCGACGACGTGTTTCTGGAAGGGTCACCGCTTCAACATCATTGATACCCCGGGACACGTGGACTTCACGATCGAGGTCTATCGCTCCTTGAAGGTGCTCGACGGTGGTGTCGGTGTCTTCTGTGGTTCCGGCGGCGTGGAGCCTCAATCCGAGACCAACTGGCGCTACGCGAATGATTCCGAGGTCGCACGCATCATCTACGTCAACAAGCTCGACCGCATGGGCGCCGATTTCTACCGCGTCGTCAAGCAGGTTAAGGACGTCCTCGGCGCCCACCCACTGGTCATGACCCTGCCGATCGGCATTGAGGACGATTTCAAGGGCCTCGTCGACCTTATGACCATGAAGGCCTGGATCTGGGACGATTCCGGATTGCCTGAGAACTACGAAATCGTGGATATTCCCGAGGACATGGTCGCCAAAGCCGAGGAATACCGCGAAATGATGGTAGAGACCGCCGTCGAACAGGACGACGATCTCATGGAGAAATATCTCGAAGGCGAAATGCCCTCTGAGGAAGACCTCAAGCGTTGTATCCGCAAGGGCACGGTCAATCTCGACTTCTTCCCGACCTTCTGCGGTTCCTCGTTCAAGAACAAGGGTGTGCAGCTCGTACTCGACGGCGTCGTCGATTACCTACCCTGCCCGACCGAGGTCAAGCCCCAGCCAGAAGTCGACCTGGAAGGTAACGAGACCGGCGAAGTCGCGACCGTCGACGCCAGCCGGCCATTGCGCGCGCTGGCGTTCAAGATCATGGACGACCGCTTCGGCGCCCTGACCTTCATCCGTATCTACTCCGGCACATTGAACAAGGGCGATACCATCCTCAACACCTTTACCGGCAAGACCGAACGTATCGGCCGTATCGTCGAAATGCACGCCGATTCCCGTGAGGAACTCGATTCCGCTCAGGCCGGTGACATCGTCGCCATCGTCGGCATGAAGAACGTCCAGACCGGTCACACGCTGTGTGACCCCAAGAAGCCGGCGACCCTCGAGCCCATGGTATTCCCGGATCCCGTCATCTCGATCGCGATCGCCCCGGTCAACAAGGCCGGCTCCGAGAAAATGGGTATCGCGCTCGGCAAGATGATTCAGGAAGATCCCTCGTTCCGCGTCGAGACCGATGAGGAGAGCGGCGAGTGCATCATCAAGGGCATGGGCGAGCTCCACCTCGATATCAAGGTCGACATCCTCAAGCGCACCCATGGCGTCGAAGTCACGGTCGGTAAGCCTCAGGTGGCCTACCGCGAGACCATCACGGGCCGCGTCGAGGACAGCTATACCCACAAGAAGCAGACCGGTGGTTCCGGTCAGTTCGCCAAGATCGATTATGTCATCGAGCCTGGTGAGACCGGCTCCGGCTACGAGTTCCAATCCAAGGTCACCGGCGGTAACGTGCCGCGTGAATTCTGGCCGGCCGTCGAAAAAGGCTTCAGGGACAGCATGGACAAGGGTGTCCTGGCCGGATTCCCTTGCCTGGACGTCAAGGTTAGCCTTATGGACGGCTCCTTCCACGCCGTCGACTCGTCTGCAATCGCATACGAAATCGCTGCCAAGGCCGCCTATCGTCAGTCCATGCCGAAGGCCGGACCTCAGCTGCTTGAGCCGATCATGAAGGTCGATGTATTCACCCCTGAAGACCACGTCGGCGACGTTATCGGCGACTTGAACCGCCGTCGCGGCATGATCAAGTCCCAGGAAGCCGGTGTCACGGGTGTACGCATCAAGGCCGAATGCCCGCTGAGCGAGATGTTCGGCTACATCGGCGACCTGCGCACCATGACTTCGGGTCGCGGCCAGTTCTCCATGGAGTTCTCGCACTACTCGGGCTGCCCCAAAAACGTGGCAGAAGCCGTGATCAAGGAAGTTCAGGAGCGTAACGCCAAGAAGTAAGACCTAGGCAGAAAGACAAAAGGCCCGCCCGGCAGCGATGCCCGGCGGACCTTTTTTATGGGAGGAAGATCGGCCTACAAAATCAAAACACGTTCTGTTGCTTCCCGTAGCCCCAAGTGCATCGACCAGGTTCTGATAACTGGACTGCCGCCTGCTGGGCGACAGTGACTGTACTAGCTGTTAAATACCAGCCGCCAGTTCCGGCGCTCCGGAACAAACGATAACCGTAAAATTGTTACCGGATATAAACTCTGGATCGAATGCGGGTTAACATACCGGGGCCATCGCTCACTTAGCCCGCATTTGCGTCGCCGCACTCCCCCTGGTCAATGGGTAGGTGGAATGACCCGATCAGACCGCCATCCGGATGATTGCAGATCTCCAGATGCCCGCGATGCAGCTCAGCGGCTTTGGCGGCGATCATAAGACCGAGCCCGCAGTGACCCTTGCCACCCCCCCGGGACGGATCGAGCCGCGAAAACGGCCGCAAGGCCTGAGAAAGATTTTCTGGATCAATCCCACGGCCATGATCACGCACCGTGATCACGATTTCGGGTCCCTTGCGGTCCAGCGAAATCGTGATCGGCGCCCGGCCATATTCGATGGCGTTTTCGATCAAATTGATGATTCCTCGGCGCAGGGTGCTTGGATAGATGCCAGCAACAACGCTGCTCTCCCCACAAAGCGAGGTGACGCCTTGATCGGTATAAGGGGCACTGACCTCGGCGATAAACAAGGCCAGATCGGCCCGACTAGGAGTCTCATCGCTCTGCCCTCTAGCCGCATCGAGAAACTGCTCGGTAATCTGTTCGATGGCATCGAGATTCTGGACGATCTCTCCGTTGCGTGGATGTTGGACAAGCGCCAACAGCAGCCGCAATCGCGTGATTGGTGAGCGCAGATCGTGTGCCACCCCGGCGAGCATGGTAGTACGCTCCTCCTCAAAGTGGTGCAGGCGCTCGACCATCTCATTATATCGCCTCGTCAACGCGCGAATCTCGCTGCCTCCGGTCAACGGCAGCGGAATCAACTCCCGTCCCTGGCCCACTTGCCCAAGGGCGCGGCTGAGCCGTTTAAGCGGGCGTTGGATGCCCCACAATAGGGCCATGCCACCCGAAAAAAAGACCGCAAAACCGACCAAGAGGACCCATTCAAGCGTGTGCCCTGGCGATTCATTTCGATCGGAAATGGGGATGAACAACCAGTTGACAGGGTTAGTCTGAAGATCGATCCAAAAACCCTGGGACGACGGCGTCAAA